>DASUBN010000163.1:0-2305 GCA_035763245.1 Gammaproteobacteria bacterium
TAATAAACGAAGCCGGAAGCGCTTTCCGCGATGCGACTGACGCGCGCCTCCCCGGTAGTTGGAGAAAGCATGAAAATCGGGTCCAGGCCCCTGGCACGTAGCAGACCCGCGAGCGGCTCGGCTTCCTCCGGTGGCATATCCACAGTCAGCACCCCGTCCACGCCCGCCTCCGCAGCTGCGTTAGCGAAGCGCTCCGCACCCATAGCCTCCATGGGGTTGAGGTAGCCCATGAGGATCACCGGCGTGGTGGGATCCATGGCGCGGAATTCCTGCACCATGGCGAGCACATCCTTCAGGGTTGTGCCGACCGCCAATGCCCGTTCGCAGGCCGCCTGGTTCACAGGGCCGTCGGCGCTCGGATCCGAGAACGGCACGCCGAGTTCCAGGGCGTCGGCGCCCGACTTCACCAACTCATGCATCAGCTGCACGGTAGCTTCCTTGCTGGGGTCGCCCGCGGTAATGTAGGTTATAAGCGCCGTGCGCCCGGCGCGCTTCAAGTCCATGAAATGTGCGGCGATGCGGCTCACAGCTTGATTCCGTCCCGGGTCGCCACGGTGTGGATATCCTTATCGCCGCGACCCGAGAGGTTCACCACAATGCTGGCATCCTGCTTCATCTCGGGCGCAAGACGTATCGCATAAGCAAGTCCGTGGCTCGATTCCAGCGCTGGCATGATGCCCTCGTCACGAGTGACGGCGCGGAAGGCCTCCAGGGCCTCATCGTCGGTTACGGCAGCGTAGGTCACACGACCAAGGTCCTTGAGCCAGGCATGCTCGGGCCCTACGCCTGGGTAGTCGAGGCCGGCGGAGATGGAATGGGTCTCGGTGATCTGGCCCGCCGCGTCCTCTAGCACATAAGTACGGTTGCCATGCAGTACGCCGGGGCGGCCACCCATGAGCGAAGCGGCGTGCTTTCCAGTGTTGAGCCCCGTGCCTCCCGCCTCAGCACCGTAGAGCTTGACCGGGTCGTCCAGGAAGGCATGGAACAGGCCAATAGCGTTGGAGCCGCCGCCCACACAGGCTACTAGCGCATCGGGTAGCCTGCCTTCCGCAGCTAAAATCTGCTGGCGAGTTTCCTCTCCGATGCAGGCTTGGAAGTCGCGCACCATCATGGGATAGGGATGAGGCCCTGCCACGGTGCCGATGATGTAATAGGTGTCGTCCACGTTGGTGACCCAGTCGCGCATGGCCTCGTTGAGGGCATCCTTGAGGGTACGGGAACCGGCAGTCACCGGCACCACGGTAGTGCCCAGGAGCTTCATGCGATAGACGTTGATGGCTTGGCGCCGGATGTCTTCCTCGCCCATGTATACCACGCACTCGAAACCGAAGCGGGCCGCCACCGTGGCCACGGCCACACCGTGCGATCCCGCGCCGGTCTCGGCGATGATCCGAGTCTTGCCCATGCGTTTGGCGAGCAGGGCCTGGCCCAGGGCGTTGTTGATCTTGTGGGCACCAGTGTGGTTCAAGTCCTCACGCTTAAGCCATATTTTGGCACCGCCGCAGCGTGCCGTGAGCCGTTCGGCGAGATAAAGCGGCGAGGGCCGGCCCACGAAATCCTTGAGGTGGCGACTAAGCTCCGCCTGGAATTCCGGATCGCGGTGCGCCCGTTCATATGCTTCGCCCAGAGTCTGCACCGGACCCATGAGAGTCTCCGCGACGAAGCGGCCTCCATAGCGGCCGAAGTGGCCGGCGGCATCCGGCAGCTTGCGTAGGGAATCCTTCAAAGTAAGGTGTTTAAGCAGCCGCGACATGGTTCACCTCGTACACGAACGCCGCCATCTTCTCCGGATCCTTGACGCCCGGCGCGCTCTCCACGCCGCTCGCCACATCCACGCCGTAGGGTCGCACGACGCGGATGGCCGTTGCCACGTTGCCTGGCTTCAGGCCACCCGCCAGGATCAGGGGCGGCCCGTCCAGCTTGGGCAGCGCGTTCCAATCGAAACTCTGGCCGGTGCCGCCCTTCTGGCCGGCGGCGTGGCTGTCGAGGAGCAGCGCCGCCGCCTGGGCGTGACGCCTTGCGTACTCGGCGAGGTCTACGCGGCTGCCCATGGGTACGGCCTTTATATATGGACGGCCGAAGCTGCGGCAAAATTCCGCCGGCTCCCCGCCATGGAACTGCAGCAACTCCACCCGGGTCTTGGCCAGCACCTGGCGCACCGCCTCGGGATCCGGGTCCAGGAACAGGGCCGTCACGGTGACGAAGGCCGGCAACCGCGCCACCAGGGACTGGGCCAGCTCCACGGTTACGTGGCGCGGGCTCGCCGGATGGAACACGAGGCCGATGGCGTCCACGCCGAGCTGAG
>DASUBN010000164.1:0-3928 GCA_035763245.1 Gammaproteobacteria bacterium
GAAGTGGTGATGCTGAAGATGCCGAAAGCCGCCGACTACGCGGAATTCGAACCGAAGAAAGAAGCTTAGAGCCCCAGTAGCACGCCCATGCCGCGCTTCACGCCCGTGAAGCCGCCGACCTTTCGCGCTGCCAGCAAGGTACCCGCCACGTAGGGCGCGTAGCTGGTGGACTCGTGGCGCAGTTCGATGCGTTCCCCGACGTCACCGAAGACGGCCTCTATGGCGGAGTAGTAACCCGGCACCCGGATGGAATGCATCTGGGAACCGTTCAGGGTCGCACCGCGACTCTCCTTCAGCCCCTGGGTCTCGCCCACCGGCACCTTCCATGCGGGCTTCGCCACCCGCGAAAGCTGCATGGCCAGTTCCCGCGCCGTGCCGCTCGGCGCATCGGGCTTGGCATCCGAAGCGTAATCCAGGATCTCCCAGTGCGGCATGTGCCTGGCCATCACAGTGGAGAAATACTGCATGAGCGCGGCGGTGAGGGAGAAGTTGCCAGCGGCGAACACGCCGACGCCTTTGTGCCGCGCCCAGGCGTCTATCTCGGCGTAATCCGCATCCGTGAGACCGGAAGTGCCGATCACCGCGTGGCAGCCCGCCTCGATGGCGACGCGCACGTTGGCTTTCACCACCTCGGGCCGGGTGTAATCGATGAACACCTCCGCGGGACCTGCCTGCAGCGCCTCCGCCACGCTCGCGTGGATGCGGACATCGGCGCGCGCCTCGCCGCCGACGTCCTTCAGGGATTCACCTGCATGGCTCCGGCCCACGGCCGAGGCCAGCGCCAGGTCTTGGGAGTCCGCGATGGCGCGTGTCAACTCGCGGCCCACGTGGCCGGCGGCGCCGGCGAGACAGAGCTTGATCATCGCGTCGCGGGCCCCGTTGCTTCGGAAGAGTGACGCTTACCTTAGGCGTTCACAAAAATTATGTCCAACGGCCTGACAGACCGAGATTTACCCGCGGTAAGGCGGCTACATATGCGCAATTGACGTTCGTCTTATCGTGACGGAGGTCACAACCCTGCGCCGCATCCGGGTCAATGATGCGGACGGGTTGTCACATCGGGAGGTACGAACAATGCGTACCCAGCGCATCAATATATATCTGCTCCTGTCGCTCGCCCTCACCGCCGCGGTGTTCGCGGGTTGCAACGGCTCAAGCAATTCCTCCTCCGGCCCCACCGGGACCATGAACCTGGCGGTGAGCGACACGCCGGTCGACGGCGCCACCAGCGTGATGATCACCTTCACCGGCGTCGAGATACAGCCTCGCGGCCAGGGCGGGGATCAGCAGGGTGACGACGGAGGACACGACTGTGCCCCGCCCTCGGTCACCAACGGCATGGCGCCTCCCGCCCAAGGCATGCCCGTCCATCGCGCCGATCCGGGGAACATGGACGATGACGGTGCGCCATCCGCAGGCACCACCAGCGCGCCTCCCTCCGCCACTTCCACGGGCGACATGGATGACGACGGCAACAACGGCGATGATTGCGGCGACAACTCCGGCGCCCCCTCCGGCGGCACCGTCAGCGCGCCCTCTTCGGCCACGTCCACCGGCGACAACGATGCGGACGACCAGGGTGTACTCACCTTCAACTTCGCCACACCGCAGACCATCGACCTCATGCAGCAGCAGGGCGGCAACAGCGCTTCGCTCCTGAACGGGGTGAAGCTGCCGGCCGGGAACTACGCCTGGATACGCCTCCTGCTGGCTTCCACCGGCAACACCATCACCCTCGCGGACGGCAGCGTGCATCCGCTTGTCATCCCCAGCGGCGATGAGAGCGGCCTCAAGCTGGTGCACGGCTTCACCGTGGCCGCCGGCGGCGTGGTGAACTTCACCATCGATTTCGACCTGCGGCGCTCGGTCATCCTCGCCAACGGCCAGTACATCCTGAAACCGGTGCTGAGGCTCAGCGACGACGTGGACGCGGGCCGCATCAGCGGCACGGTGGCCAACACCTTCATGATCGGCACCACCGCGATTACGGATCCGAGCTGCATGCCGGCGGCGTACATCTTCTCCGGCGCCAACGCCACGCCCGTGGACATAAACCCGACGTCCAGCTCGCAGCCCATCGCCACGGCCACCGTGGCCCTGGACAACGACTCTGGTGACTACAGGTTCGACTTCGGCCACCTGGCACCCGGGACCTACACCGTGGCCCTGGTCTGCGCCGCGGGCGACAACCCGGCCACCGCGGACACACTCACGTTCTCCCCGCCCAAGGACGTGACGGTGGCTTCCGACAACACAGCCACGGTCAGCTTCCCCTGATGCGACGGCCGGGCGGCGAGGGCTTTAGCCCTCGCCGCCCGAGGATGACAGGACGTCCATCTCCCGCCGTACACGGGGACCCGGATCCGGCGTTTACATGCCGTAACAGCGCGGCCCTTGCGGCTGGCTATACTGGTTGGCATGGAGAATCTCCGATGAAGAAGCAGCTGGCTCTCATCGTGGCGGCGGGGATCCTGGGATTAGGCGGCTGTTACGGCTCCTACACCAACCCCACCACCTTCACGCTCGCGGTGGCGGACACTCCCGTGGACGGCGCCGAGCATGTCACCCTGGCCTTCACCGGGGTGCAGATCCAGCCGAGCGCCGGCAACACCCTGGAATACGACTTCGGCTCGCCGCAGGTAGTCGATCTGCTGCAGCAACAGGGCGACAACTTCGCGGTGCTGCTGGACGACCTGGACATCGCGGCCGGCAGCTACACCTCCGTCACCATGCTGGTGGACACCAGCCGCTCCTTCATCACCCTCTCGGACGGCAGCCAGCATCCGCTGGTGTTCATCGGCACTATCGCCACCTCCACCGCCAACGTCGTCGGCATCAAGCTCACGAGCAGCTTCACCATCGCCGACCAGGAGCAGGCGGTCTTCGTGGCGGACTACGACCTGCGCAAATCCATCAGCCTGGCCGGCGCCGCCTACGACTTCCAGCCTTCGGTGCGCTTCCTGGACGGCAACGACATCGGCGAGATCGAGGGCACCGTGAGCGGCAGCCTCACGCTCGGCGGCGTGGCCGTCACCAACCCCGCCTGCCTGCCGGCCGCCTACGTCTACGCCGGCAACGTGACTCCGGTGGACCTCAACCCCGGTTCCAAGGTGCAGCCGGTGAATACCGCCACCGTGCACCTGGACAGCATCAGCGGCCAGTACCTTTACGAATCCGAATACCTGCCGCCGGGCAACTACACCGTGGCGATCGCATGCGCGGCAGGCGACAACCCCGCGACGGTGGATGCCCTGAGCTTCTCCACGTCCCAGCAGGCCGCGGTGGCCGCGAACTCGCGGACGGAAGTGGACTTCTGACAACCCCTCACGGGTGAATCCCCGGTCACGGATGCGCGCGGACGCCGCCACACCGCAAGCGGCGGTGGCAGAGGGGTTCATGCGGGGGATTGCTTATATTTTCCCAGAGATAGTCCCTCCCGGCCAGTGACATCCGTCACTGGTCAACGCGCGTTTTCGTGCCAGAATGTGCGCCCTCCCCTTGCGACGGCGGCCCCAATGAACGCGACTCCCGAGACCGCGGCCATCGAGACCCGCGGCCTGACCAAGACTTACGACGGCAAGGTGGAAGCGCTGCGCGGCGTCGACCTCGCGGTGCGCCAGGGCGAGATGTTCGCCCTGCTCGGCCCCAACGGCGCCGGCAAGACCACCCTGTTCTCCATCCTCGCCACGCTGCGCAAGCCCACCGGCGGCGAAGCGAAGGTGCTGGGGCTGGACGTGCTCAAGCAGCGCCCCGCGGTTCGCCAGCGCATGGGCATCGTGTTCCAGGAGCCGGCGCTGGCCCAGACCATGACCGTCCGCGACAACCTGCTGCTCATGGCGCTGTTCTACGGCCTGTCCATGTCCGAGGCCCGCGCGCGCGTGCGTGAGATCCTCGAGACCCTGCAGATCAAGGACATCGAGGACCGCGA
>DASUBN010000165.1:0-4890 GCA_035763245.1 Gammaproteobacteria bacterium
CCTGAGCTCGTGCACCTGGTGCAGCAGGCCGCCGGCGACACCCACGACTTCGAGGATGACTTCGACAGGCAGGTGTGGCTCTCCACCATGTCCGGCCGCATGGTGGATTACGTGCCGGACCCGTTGCAGCGGACCACGCTGCTGATGCTGATCCACGAGGAAGCCACCCGCGCCAAACTGCCGCCGCAACTGGTGCTGTCGGTCATCCAGGTGGAGAGCAAGTTCGACCCCTATGCAGTCTCCAATGCCGGAGCCGTAGGGCTCATGCAGATCATGCCCTTCTGGTTGAAACTGATCGGCCGTGCCGACGACAGCCTGGTGCACGCCAGGACCAACCTGCGCATGGGCTGCACCATCCTCAAGTATTACCTGGATAAGTCTCACGGTGACATCCGTGAAGCCCTGCAGCGCTACAACGGCGCGACGGTGGGCATCGATTATTCGGACAGCGTGCTCAAGGCCTTGTCCAGAAAGTGGTCCATCGACTAAGCGGGTTTAGCGGGTATCGAACCCTGCCGGGGTCTCGCTCATCCGGGCATCGCTTATCTCGACTGCCGCGACTCGTGCCGCCGGCGGCCCCTGCCAGAGCCACTCGCAGAACGCTTTCACCGCCGCCGCCTCGCCGCAGGCCAGCACTTCCACCCGGCCATCGGGCAGATTCTTGGCGTAACCCATGACGCCCAGTGCCGCGGCGCGCTCGGCGGTACTGGCGCGGTAGAACACCCCCTGCACCCGGCCCGAGACTAGACAACGCTTGCACACCTGCATGGCGGGGATTTTAGCTCCGGAAAAGCAGAGGGCCCCTCGCGGGGCCCTCTTCTCCATCTCAAGCCAGGATGGTCAGCCGCCGGCGGCCCACTTCTGATCCTTCTTGTCGGCCTTGTGGTGGCGCCAGGCACCACGGTGCTTGGCATATTCCACCGCCGAATCGGAATCCGCCTTGGCAGGGTTCTTCATGACCGTGAGGTCCTGCTTCGGGAAGATCAGGTCGGCATGCTTGATCTTGTCGGTGTTGGCCTTGTAGATCAGCGGCCACTCGTAAGGGTTGCCGTAGACGTCGGACTTGCCGGCGATGCGCCACAGGCTGTCGCCCTTGACCACGCTATAGGTCATGCGGGCGGCCTGAAGTTCGGCCACGAGCGCCGAGAGGCTGTCGTAAGCGGCCTTGCAGTTGCCGTTGGTCTCGTCGGTCTGCGCCTGGGTCAGGCGGGCTTGCTGATCGGCGGTCAGGCCGGTGTAACCCTGAGCCTGGGTGGCGAGGTCCTTCGCCTTGGCGCAGTAGCAAGCGTTGATGGCGTCGGTAGCCGCCTGCTTCGCCTGGTTGGCGAGCTGCTGGGCCTTGGCATCGTCGCCGCTCTTGGCAGCGGCCTGGGCCTGGGAAAGCAGATCCGCGGCGTTGCCGGTGTCGTTGCAGGGCGCCTGGGCGCTGGCAATCACCGCCTGGGCATCGCTGATGGCCTGGGTGGTGGCAGCAGTGGGCGCGGCCGGAGCGGGCGCAGCAGCCGGCTTGCTGGTGGCGCAACCGGCAAGCAGGCCGGCTGCAAGCAGCAGCGCGGCAGATTGCTTCATCAGATTCTTCATGGTGACGTCTCCAACCTAAATTGTTTTTCTGCAGGAAAACGGGGATGGGCGACCGAAATCAATCACCCCATTTCGTGGGGCAAGGTTAGCGCCCCGACAACTCCGGTGTCAAGGAAGCACATAGCCTTAACATAAGGAAATCTCGGGAATTTCAGGGCGGCGAACGATTGGAAAGGTCATTTCCCTGACTGATTCCCAGGGCCCGCAATGCCTCTTGTTGTGCTTTCAATGCGTCTTCCCGGGCCGTCGAGTAATCACCCGAGTCGAGTGCGGCCTGAGCGGCGTCGAGATATTTGTGCGCGTTCGCCATGTCGTTCGGCGCGGCCTTGTCGGCGTGCGCCTGCTCGGCGGCGGCGAGCGATTGGCGTGCGTTGCTCATCTCCTGCACCGGCGCACCGGCACAGGCGGGGAGGACCGCCAGCAAACCGGTCAGCACGACGAGGCGCGTGGCGCAGACCGCGATGTGAGTTGCAGTATCCAGGGGAAACACCGTGATGCGTATGAGCGGTACTGAAATCCTGCGGGGGCCAAGCTAGCAGCGCCCGCCGATGGCCGTCAAGCAAGGCCGCTGCGTTATAGTGTCGCCCTGCCATACCGTCCCGGCGCCCTGTCAACACGTATGAAAAAAGTGACAATCTGGCATAACCCGGGCTGCTCGAAATCCAGGGCTACCCTGGCCCTGTTGCAGGAGCGCGACATGGACATCCAGGTCCGGGAATACCTGACAGACCCGCCCAGCCCGGCCGAGATCGAGCGGGTCCTGGGCCTGCTGCATATGGAGCCGCGCCAACTCATGCGCAGCGGCGAGAATGCTTTCCGTGACAATCGGGCCGACGATCCCAGACTGGGCCGCGCTGACCTGGTGGCCCTAATGCATGCCCACCCCACCCTCATCGAGCGCCCGGTGGTGATCGTGGATGACGATGCGCGCCTCGGCCGGCCGCCGGAAGCAGTGCTGGAGATACTTTGAGCGTGGATATCCTGGTGCTCTATTACAGCCGGCACGGCGCCACCGCGGAGATGGCGCGGCAAGTGTGTCGCGGCGTGGAGAGCGTGGCAGGCATGCAGGCGCGCCTGCGCACCGTACCGGCGGTGTCGGCAGTGAGCGAAGCGGTGGAAGACGCGATCCCCGCCTCCGGCCCGCCCTATGCCACCCACGCCGATCTCAAGGAATGCGCCGGCCTCGTGCTCGGCAGCCCGACCCGCTTCGGCAACATGGCCGCTTCCCTCAAATACTTCTTGGACGGCACCGCGGGTATATGGCTCTCGGGGGAACTCGCCGGCAAGCCCGCCGGTGTGTTCACGTCGACGTCCTCGCTGCATGGCGGCCAGGAAAGCACCCTGCTCTCCATGATGCTGCCGCTCTTGCACCACGGTATGCTCATGGTCGGCGTGCCCTACACGGAACGGGAACTCATGGAGACCACAGGCGGCGGCACGCCTTACGGTCCGAGTCATCTCGCCGGTGCGAACAGCGACAGATCGGTGACCGAAGCGGAGAAGCGTCTCTGCCAGGCCCTGGGTGCCCGGGTCGCCGACACGGCACGGCGCCTCGCAGCCAGATGAGCCTGCGCTTCAGCGGGCGCGTACTCGCGCGCGGCGCCTTCCTGGTACTCGCGGTCTGGCTGGCGGTCTGGCTCGGGATACTGGCCGCGGCGCCAGGGAGCGTGCGCCTCGTTTGGGCGGGCTTGAGCCTACTCCCCCTGGCACTGCTGGCTCCCTTCCTGTTCCGCGGCACCAAGGCTGGCTATACCTGGGCGGGCTTCCTGTCCCTCGGCTATTTCGCCCAGGGTATCGCCGTGACCTTGGGCAGCCGCAGCGTTCATGGCGCAATCGAGATCTTCTTGTCCATCCTTCTTTTCTTTGGGGCAACGGCTGCGTTGCGCGAGCAACAACCGCGTCCTTAACGTTTCTCGATGAACGCCTTCACGAAAGGCACGGTGAGCTTGCGCTGCGCCACCAGCGAAGCCGCGTCCAGAGCGTCTAGAGTGGAACACAAGGTGCTCATGTCGCGCTGCAGACGATTGAGCAGGAACTTGGCGGTGTCTTCCGGTAGCTCGAAGCCGCGACGTAAGGACCGCTGTTGCAGCGCAGCTATCTTGTCCGCGTCGCTCAGCACCGCCAGCTGGAACACGGGCCCCCAGGAGAGACGCGACACCAGATCCGGCAGGAGCCGTTTCTCGGATGACGGTGCGCCACGGGCGCTGGCCAAAAAGGCGCCGCCGTTTTGCTTAAGGGCATCGATTAGGGTCAGCAGGGCTCGCTGCCAGGGTTCGGTACCGGCGATGCGCTGTACATCGTCCACACATACGATGGCGTAGCGATCCAGGTTTTCCACCGCGGAAGGATCCAGCAGCACCGCTTGGCCCATGGGCAGGTACATGGTGCGGCGCCCAGCTGCATTCGCACTGCGGGAAGCCGACTGCAGCAGGTGGGACTTCCCGGTACCGCCGGCACCATGCAGGAACAGCATCGGCAGGTCGCCACCCAGGGCCAGTTCCTTCACCGCCTGCACCGCAGCCCCATTAGGGCCGGGGTAGAAGTTATCGAAGGTGGCGCCCTCGTCCAGGGAGATGGGCAGGGCCAATTGCCCTTCCAGCACATGTTCGGCGTTCATGCCCCGCCGCCGCGGTAGAAATTGCTTGCCAGGTAGCTCGCGTGCAGATGGCGCGCGAACACCGTGCAGGCCGCCGCCACGGGCAGAGCCAGGAGCACTCCCACGAACCCGAACAGCCGGCCACCCGCCAGGATCGCGAAGATCACCATGACCGGATGCAAGCCGATGCGCCCGCCCACGAGCCTTGGAGTGAGCACGAAGCTCTCGAGACTCATACCGACGCCGAATACCACCAGCACCCAGACGGGCAACCAGCCGTCGCCACCCTGCAGCACGGCAGAGAGCAGCGCGAGCACGATGCCGGTAATGATGCCGAGATAAGGCACGAAACCGAGCAGCCCGGCGATGACGCCGATGGCTACGGCGTTGTCCAAACCGACCAAGGCGAGACCCATGGAATAGATCACCGCAAGGCAGATCATCACCAGGACCTGGCCACGGAAGAAGGCCGCCAGCACGGAATCGCACTCCCGGGCCATGCGCTCGATGTAGGGCGCCTTGTCTCGGGGTAGGAGGTCGGCGATACGGGCCTTGAAGATGTCCCAGTCACGCAGCCAGTAGAAGGTGATCACCGGCACGAGCAGGATGTTCATGAGGATCACGAACACGGTCCGGCCTGAATGGGTCAGGGTCGCGAAGGTGTTACCGGCGAGCTGGCCGGCATTCTGCACGTTCTCCCCCAGGATGCTCGA
>DASUBN010000166.1:0-2506 GCA_035763245.1 Gammaproteobacteria bacterium
ATGCTGGAGACCATGTATGCGGCCCCGGGCATCGGCCTGGCGGCCACCCAGGTGGGCGTGGACCAGCGCCTGATCGTGGTGGACGTCTCCGACAAGGGTGACGAACCCCAGGTCTTCATCAACCCCGAACTCCTGGCCCGGGAGGGCAGCGAGGTGATGCAGGAGGGCTGCCTCTCGGTGCCGGGTGTATATGAAGAGGTGGAGCGGGCCGAGCGCGTCCGGGTGAGGGCTCTCGACCCGGACGGCAAGACCATGGAGTTCGACGCTGACGGCCTGCTCGCGGTTTGCATCCAGCACGAGATCGACCACCTCAACGGCAAGCTATTCGTGGACTACCTCTCCGATCTCAAGCGCCAGCGTATCCGCAAGCGCATCGAGAAGGAGGAGCGGGAACTCAAGGAGCGCCGTTCGAAAGTCGCGCCCTCCGTGTGACGCCCGCGGGCGTCCCATGACCACCCCCCTGCGCATCGCCTTCGCCGGTACCCCGGAGTTCGCCCTGGCGGCGCTCGACGCACTCGTGGCTTCCCCGCACCGGATTGTTGGCGTCTGGACCCAGCCGGACCGGCCCGCTGGCCGCGGCCGCAAACTCACCCCCTCGCCCGTGAAGCAGCGGGCCTTGGTGCTCGGACTTCCGGTGCATCAACCCGAGAGCTTAAAAGGTGCCGAGGCGCAACAGACGATCCGTGATGCCGCGCCCGACGTGATGGTGGTGGTGGCCTATGGTCTGCTCTTACCTCCCAAAGTGCTCGTCATCCCGCGCTACGGCTGTCTCAACATCCATGCCTCGTTGCTGCCGCGCTGGCGCGGCGCGGCGCCGATCCAGCGAGCCTTGCTGGCGGGCGACGCCGAGACGGGCGTGGCTATCATGCAGATGGACAAAGGGCTCGACACCGGCGACGTGCTGAAGGAAGTGCGTACGCCCATCGCGCCGGAGGACACCGCCGAGACCCTGCACGACCGGCTCGCGCCCTTGGGCGCGGCGGCCCTGCTCGAGGTGCTCGCGCGCCTGCCGGATGCGCCGCGGCGCAAGCAGCCGGAGACAGGGATCACCTACGCTCACAAGCTCAGCAAGGAAGAAGCCCGCATCGATTGGTCCAAGTCGGCCGATGAATTGGCGCTGGCGGTGCGGGCCTACAACCCCTGGCCCGTGGCGTATGGTTTCCAGGGTGAGGCGCCGCTTAAGGTATGGCATGCCGTAGCCCTGAATGGAGACGCTGCCGCCGCGCCCGGTACCGTGGTGGATGCGGGAGCCGCGGGGGTGGACGTGGCCACGGGCAGGGGCCTGCTCCGCATCCTGGAACTGCAGCCCGCCGGCGGGCGACGGCTAGCGGCCGCGGATTATGCCCGAGGCCGCGAGCTTAAGGGCTCGCGCCTCGCCTGATGGCGGCCATCCCGCCCCGGGTCCTGGCGGTGCAGGCGCTCCTGGGCGTGCTGCGGGACGACCTCACCCTGACCCTGGCCCTGGAGCGCGCGACACAGGCTTGTGCCGATCCCCGCGATGCGGCGTTGGTGAGCGAGCTCTGCTACGGCACGCTGCGTTGGGAGCCGCGACTGCAGGCGATGCTCGCGCGCCTGCTGCAGCGGCCGATGAAGTCCGCCGACCTCGATGTGCGGGTGCTGCTCTTGCTTGGGCTCTACCAGCTCTCTTTCATGCGGGTGCCGGCTCATGCGGCGGTACAACAGACCGTGGAGGCCTGCCGCAGCCTCGGCAAGGAATGGGCGGCCGGGCTCGTGAATGCGATCCTGCGCCGCTTCCAGCGGGAACGGCCGGAGCTGGAATCGGTGGCGGCGACGGAGCCCGCTGCACGCCATGCCCATCCCGCCTGGTTCATCGACGAGCTGCAGCGCGATTGGCCGCAACACTGGCAGGGGATGTTGGAGGCGGGCAATGCGCGGCCACCCATGACGCTCAGGGTTAACCGCCGGCGCAAGAGTCGCGAGGAGTACCTGTCCATCCTCGCCGATCAGGGCTTGGGTGCCAAGGCCTGTGTGCATTCACCCGATGGCGTGGTATTGGATGCCCCCATGGACGTGGGTGCACTGCCGGGTTTCAAGGAAGGAATATGTTCGGTGCAGGACGAGGGGGCACAGCTCGCGGCCGGACTGCTGGACGCCGGTGCGGGCATGCACGTGCTGGACGCCTGCGCGGCGCCCGGGGGCAAGACCTGCCACGTGCTGGAACGGCACGCGAACCTCAAGCGGATGGTGGCGGTGGAACTCGATCCGAAGCGTGCTGGCCGCGTCCGCGAGAACCTGGTGCGGCTCGGGCTCGAGGCGGAACTCAAGGTGGCGGACGCGTCCAAACCCGCGGACTGGTGGGACGGCACGCCGTTCGAGCGCATCCTGCTGGATGCGCCGTGCAGCGCCAGCGGCGTGGTGCGCCGCCATCCGGACGTGAAGCTGCGCCGCACGCCCCAGGAGGTGACCGCCGCGGTCGGTCTCCAGGCGCGGTTGCTGGATGCGCTCTGGCCGCTGCTCGCGCCAGGCGGTAAGCTGCTGTACGTCA
>DASUBN010000167.1:0-3150 GCA_035763245.1 Gammaproteobacteria bacterium
GGTTTTCGATGGCTTGCTGCCCGCCTATTGGACACCGGAGCTCGCCGCCGGACCTGACGTGGTGCTGCTCGGAGCCGCCACCACCGGACAGGATGCGCTTGGTGTGAACATCTATAGTGCCGACATCAACTACGAGTTCACCCATCATCTCGTGGGCGGCAGCTTCCTATATCAATACGCAGATCGCCTGCAGTTCCTGGCGTCGAGGCAATACGAACTCTATTTCGATTCCGGTAACAAGGACCTGGAGCGTATCCGCCGCCAGAACCGCTTGCAAGGCGTTTTGCAGAAGCCCTGGGTGAGCCTTGAACGCACCCTCACCTTGAGCCTGGGTGCGGCCGGCGATGCGGAGCAGGACGTCTACGACGCACCGGGTTTCGCGGCCGTACCCGACACGGATTCCGCGGCGGGTCTTGCTTTCGAATGGAACAGCACCCAGGACTGGCCGATCTCCATCAGCGCCGATGATGGCCGCGATGTGCTGTTGGTGGGCGAGACCAGTGACGCCTTCCACAGCGATTACCGCGGTGACGCCTATCGCCTGGACTGGAACGAGTTCATCCGCGCCGGGGACGAGGCGGTGGTTGCGCTGCGCTATCAACAGGGCTATGGCACAGCGGGCATCAAGCCTTTCAATCTGGGTGGCGCTACTGACCCCGGGGCTGGTACACCTGCGGCCCAGATCCTGTTCGACCGGCGCCAGTTCGCATTCCCGGGCTATCCCACGGGAATCGCGAATCTCACCGGCGACCGCATGCGACTCGCGAGCTTCGGGCTGCGCATACCCATCATGCGGCCCGAGGCGGGTTTCAAGTTGCCACCCGTGGGGGTGCACGATTTCTCGCTCCGGCCATATTTCGACATTGGCGGCACCTGGAATCAGGGTGGTCGACCGGCCCACTACTCGCGCAGTACAGGCGTGGAGTGGGTTTCGGACCTCAGTATCTTCTATCTGCTGAATATCCGGCTCGTCGTGGGCGCGGCCCATGGCTTCGATGCCGGGGGCGAGAATCAGGCCTACGCTTTCCTGGAAGTCCCCATCCCCTGAGATCCTTCCTCGGCGAGGGAGACATCTACCGGTTCCAGGCCCGCCGCGCCGAGCTGCCAACCGCGCAGCTGCAATACTCCCTTCGTGCCTACGGACACACCCAGGAAGAGCTGGGTACGATCTCGCCAGCGCGCCACATCGTCCTGCGCAGGAGCAGCTTGGGGCGCGGCGCGATAGAAGGCGAAGACGCCAGACTTCGTATCGTCCGTCAATCCCGCGAGCGTGAGTCCGCCGTCGGGGGTATGGACGATGAAGCCGGCACCGGGTTTCACCTGGGCCAGCTGCAGGAGCTTGAGTACAAGGGGCCTGGGCAGGGCGACCGGGTTCACGGCGGGTTCGTGCCCTCGCGATAAGCCACGAAGCTGCCGGTGTACTCGGCACAGAGTGCGCCATGCTCGGTCATCTCGGCTTTGAGTTCCAGACGCGCCTTGCCGCGCCGCGTGAGCATTTCCAGGAACTTTCCTTGCTCCGCCGCGGCCGGTGCCACACAACGGGCCGACAGCATACCGGTAACGGGCCTGAGATAACGCACATGGGCCTCGTTCACCACCAGGTGCATGCCGGGCTCGTCTTCAAGAAGGAGCCAGAGCCAGCCCCAGCAGGCGAGGGTAGCGAGGCTTGCCAGGCTGCCACCGAAGGCGGTGCGCTCATGATTGATGTTGGGGGCAAGAGGTGCTGACAGGGTGAGGCCCGCGGCCTCGTATGCCGCTACCCGCACCTGCATATGCGTCACCAGAGGGATAGTGCGGCGCATGTAGTCTTCCAGGCGCGCAGCCCGGATCTCGATGGCATCGCCGCTCTTCAGGGGTGGCTGCATACTGAACAAGCGGGGTCCTTCTCGAAAGGGGTACTGCGCAGCTCGCCGCTCTGGGCGTCGTAGCGCAGTAGCCGGCCTAGGAGCGGCTTCCCGGTGCCGGCCAGGAGCTTGATGGCCTCGACCGCCATGAGGCTGCCTATCACGCCGGTGAGTGGGGCCAACACGCCATTCTGGCGACAGTTCTCCAGTTCCTCGTCATTCTCCCCATACAGGCAGGCATAGCAGGGGCTGGCGAGGTCCCGGGCATCGAACACCACGAGTTGGCCCTCGTAACGGATGGCGGCGCCGGAGACGAGGGGCTTCTTGGCCTCGACGCAGGCCGCGTTCACAGCGAAGCGGGTGCCGAAGTTGTCGCTACCGTCCAGCACCGCATCGGCGCGTTGCACCGCCATGGAGAGCGCCTCGCCTTCGAGCCGTCCGTCCAGGGCCTCCAACCTGCAATCTGGGTTGAGGGCGGCAAGCGCCGCCGCCGCCGCGGTGGTCTTGGCGGTACCCAGATCCGCCTCGGTGTAGAGCACCTGACGCTGCAGGTTGCTCAAGTCCACCCTGTCGAAGTCATTGAGCAGCAGGCGCCCGATACCAGCGGCGGCGAGATACAGGGCCGCGGGGGAACCGAGCCCCCCCAGGCCTACCAGCAGCACGGTCGAGCGCGCAAGCCGCTCCTGGCCCGCGGCGCCGAAATCCGGAAGCACCAGATGCCGGCTGTAGCGCAGGGTGGGTGCGGATTCGCGGGTCATGGGCCGTCCCGGGGCAAAAGGCGATTGTACATTGAGGTGTACGCGCTATTGACAGGGTCCGGCAAATACCCAAGATGGGGGTGCGGACTCATATGGAGCCGCGCATGGAGACGGCATGGCCGCCTGGGTCGAGTATCTCAAGTTCTTCGCGGGCCTGATCGCCATCCTGAATCCGATCGGTGTCATCCCGATCTTCATCAACCTCACCTATAACCAGACCGCGGCGGAGCGCAACCGCACCGCGCTCGTGGCTGCGGTCACCGTGGGCGTGGTGCTGGCGGTATCGCTGCTCTGCGGCGAGGTGATCCTGGACTTCTTCGGCATCAGCGTCGCCTCCTTCCAGGTGGCGGGCGGCGTGTTGATCCTGCTCAACTCCTTGTCCATGCTCCAGGCCAAGATGGGCGCCACGCGCCAGACAGAGGAGGAGGCGCAGGAGACCGCGGAGCGAGAGGACGTGGCGGTGGTGCCCATCGGCGTGCCGCTGACAGCCGGTCCCGGGGCCATCAGCACCGTGATCCTGTACGGCCACAAGCCTGCGCTCTTCGGCC
>DASUBN010000168.1:0-2404 GCA_035763245.1 Gammaproteobacteria bacterium
CTATACGGAAGGGGAGACGCCGGTACTGCGGGTACGGCTGCAGGAGATGTTCGGCCAGGCTGACACCCCGCGGCTCGTCCAGGGCAAAGTGCCGGTGATGCTGCATCTGCTCTCGCCGGCGCAACGACCGGTGCAGGTGACCCAGGACCTCAAGGGCTTCTGGCAGCGCACCTGGCCGGAAGTGAAGAAGGAACTGAAAGGCCGTTATCCGAAGCATGCCTGGCCGGAAGACCCCACCACCGCACCGGCCACCCGCGGCGCACGCCGCCGGCGTTAGACCGGAGCGGTCAGTGGAAGATCTTCTTCCACAGCGAGGTGTCGCTGTCCTGCTTCTGGTTGATGGAGATGTGGATGAGGTAGCCGGAGTCGTCCTTCGTCTCTTCCAGCCCCTTGATGACGCCCGAGAGATAGAAGGGCTTGCGGTGACCTTCGAGGTGCAGCAGCACTTCCACGTTCATCCCCAGGGGCAGCTTCTTGCGCGCGCGGATCTTCACGCTGTGGGCGTTGAGGTCCACGGTGGTGCCGTAGAACTTCGACACCGTCACGTCCTCCCCCCCCACGTTGAGCGTGTGGATGATGGCCTTCTCTTCGGTCTTCATGGGCTGTGCTTGGGTGCCGAGGCGAGGTTGCATGGAGTATTGTCCTCCTGTCGGATGGCAGGCTTCACGGCGGGAATTCTAGCAATAAAACAGGGAAATACCCGATGGACACAACATATGTGGATGTGCTTCTGCCGCTTGTCATATGGCGCTGCAGGCTCCGGATCGTTCTCCTGTGGCCGAACGTATTAAGTGAAATGGACGACACGTGTCTGGTAAAATCCCGCGTTTTGAACGCCGCCCCATGCTGAGGCCTCCATGACCGTCCGCACCCGTTTTGCGCCGAGCCCCACGGGGTACCTGCACATCGGCGGCGCCCGTACCGCGCTCTTCTGCTGGCTCTACGCGCGTCACCATCAGGGGCAATTCATCCTGCGCATCGAGGACACGGACCGGGAGCGTTCCACCGAAGCGGCGGTGCAGGCGATCCTGGACGGCATGGCCTGGCTCGAGCTCGAGGCCGATGAGGGGCCGTTCTACCAGACCCAGCGCTTCGACCGCTACCGCGAGGTGGCCCAGCAGCTGCTCAAGGGCGGCCACGCCTACCATTGCTACTGCAGCAAGGAGGAGCTGGAGGCCATGCGCGCCGAGCAGATGGCGCGCAAGGAGAAACCCCGCTATGACGGGCGCTGCCGCAGCCGCAAGGAACCCAAGCCGGGCGTCACCTCGGTGATCCGCTTCAAGAACCCCGTGGACGGGCAGACGGTGGTGGAGGACGCGGTGAAGGGCCGGGTGGTGTTCGACAACCACGAGCTCGACGATCTCATCATCGTGCGCTCCGACGATACCCCCACCTACAACTTCTGCGTGGTGGTGGACGACATGGACATGCGGATCACCCACGTGATCCGCGGCGACGACCATCTCAATAACACCCCGCGGCAGATGAACATCCTGAAGGCCCTGGGGGTAACCCCGCCGCGCTACGCCCACCTGCCCATGATCCTGGGTCCCGACGGCACCAAGCTCTCCAAGCGCCACGGCGCCGTGAGCGTGATGCAGTACCGGGAAGACGGCTTCCTGCCGGAGGCGGTGATCAACTACCTGGTGCGCCTGGGGTGGTCCCACGGCGACCAGGAGGTGTTCAGCCGCGAAGAGATGCTGAAACTCTTCGACATCGACGACGTGAACAAATCGGCTTCCGCCATCAACCCCCAGAAGCTCCTGTGGCTGAACCAGCATTACATCAAGAGCGGCGACCTCGGCATGCTGGCCGCGGAGCTCGGCTGGCACCTCGAGCGCCTGGGTGTGGCCACCGCCGGCGGGCCGGCCCTGGAAGATCTGGTGAAGGCCCAGCAGGAGCGGGCCAAGACCTTGAAGGAGATGGCCGAAGGCAGCCGCTTCTTCTTCGAGGAGATCAAGGAATACGAGCCCCAGGCCGCGGCGAAGAACCTCACTAAAGACGCCTTGCCGGGTCTCGAAGCCCTGCGGGCAAAGCTCGCGACGCTGCCGGAGTGGACAGCACCGGCCCTGCATGATGCCTTGAATGCTACGGCTGAATCCCTAGGTCTCAAGCTCGGCAAGCTGGCCCAGCCCCTGCGGGTAGCGGTCTCCGGCGGCGGTGTCTCGCCGCCCATCGACGCCACCCTGGCGCTCCTGGGCCGGGAGAAGAGCCTCGCGCGGTTGGAACGGGCGCTGGAGTACATCCATAAACAATGATGACAGGGAAAGGGAACCCATCCCTGGTGCCTACCAGTCCGGGCCTCCATGCCCGGCCGTCATCTCAATACGAAGCTGTGCTTCGCATTGAGATGACCCCCACGGGGATGGGTGATAGACGAGTTCGAATCCCCTTGGGGACGCCC
>DASUBN010000169.1:0-2454 GCA_035763245.1 Gammaproteobacteria bacterium
AATCCACGACAGATATCGCGCGGCATGCGCATCGCTTACCGACGCCGAGCTCAAGAGCGTGGCCGGCACATGGGCGCTATCCGTGATGGAGGCAGCCTACATTAAGGCGAGATTCGAAAAACTCCCCGACGCTGCGCGACGGGAATTCGATGCTGATACGCCGAAGCACCTGCCCGCCTATTTCCGGCTTCGCCTAGAAGCCGCCATGTGCTACGCCATGGGAGATCTCGCTTCTGCACGCAAACACATCGCTGGCGCCAGGGTGGCGCTGGACGAGAGCCATGACATTGGTACCCGTTTGGAAGAGACGGACATGCTGGATGGGCTCAATGAACTCGTCGGAGCGGCCTGACCGTTTCCAGACCATTAGCCGATCACCTGGTTCAGCTGCACCACCTCCGGGCTGAAGATGTCCGGCCAGAACCACACCAGCGCGATCAAGCCCGCCCCCGCGATGATGAGCGAGATGCGGTCGGCGATGCGGTTCGATTCCAGGTAGAAAGGCGCGAAGCACAGGAAGGTGAGCAGATAGGCGCTCGCGAGATAGACCACCGCCGTGGCGTAGGCCTTCCATTGCGAGGCCGGGTCCGAGGCGAACATCACGAGCGCCAGCGCCAGGGCGACGCCGGACAGCACCACGATGGAATCCCGGATGCTCAGGATCAGCTTGGCCACCGGGTCCGGGATGAAACCCTTGGGGTAGAAGGTCAGCCCCATGAAGATGAACTCCGCCCCCACCAGCACGATCACCACGGCCGCCATCACCACCAGGATGCCGGGGTTGAGCGCGCCGGTCACGAAGTCGTAGAACACCTGGTAGGCACCGCTGTGCATGCGGCGCATCAAGAGCAGCACCAGCAACGTGAACCCCACGTTCACCCCGTAGTTGAACAGCGTGCTCTTGAAGTCGCGGAAGATCGCGAGCTTGAAGAGCACCACCACGTCCATCACGCTCGCCGCGGTACGTGCAAACATATCAATCTCCTTGACCCTACTAATCCCTGGTATCAAGTGGTCCTATTGATTCAAAAGCGTCGCGAGCGCAGGCAGGGCTAGGGCACCGCGCATGCGACGTGCGGGCGAACAGGATGTTCGCCCCTGACCATCTCGCGAAGCAGGATCGCGCAGCGATATGGGCAAGGCGTCCTCGCGCTCGCCGCTCCTACACATCCTTGTGCCCCGCGGCATGTACGCGTCCTGCTACAGACAACGCCCCGCCAAGCGCAGCAGCTTTTGAGGCAATCACTTGTGCGCCCAATCCGCGATGACTTCATATATAGCGTTCACCCCGTCCGTGAGCGCCGCCGGTCCCGGCTGCAGGATGATGGAGGACTTTATCTCATGGAGTTCCCCGTCCCGCACCGCCGGCACCGCCCCCCAGCCCGGACGTGCCGCCACGTTGGCGGGCTGGAACTTCTTGCCGCACCAGGAGCCCAGGATCAGGTCCGGCTGGCGCCGCACCACCTCGAGCGGGTCCGCCAAGATGCGCTGCTTCGCCAGTGGTTCCTTGGCGAGCTCCGGGAAGACGTCCGCGCCCCCCGCGAGGCCCACCAGCTCCGAGACCCAGGCGATGCCGGAGATCTGGGGCTCGTCCCACTCCTCGAAGTAGACCCTGGGGTGGCGCGGCAGCTTCGCCGCCGCCGCCCGCACCCTGTCCAGGCCCGCCTGCAGCTCCGCCGTCAGGGCGCGGGTCTTGGCCTCGCAGCCGATCATGCCGCCGAGCATCGCGATCATGCGGAAGATGTCCGCCACCGAACGCTGGTTGAAGAGATGCACCTCGATCCCCATCCGCACCAGGTCCGCGGCGATGTCTGCCTGCAGGTCCGAGAAGCCCAGCACCAGGTCCGGCTTCAGTTCCGCGATCTTGTCCAGCTTCGCGCTCAGGAAGGCCGAGACCTTGGGTTTCTCGCGCCGCGCTTCCGGCGGGCGCACGGTGAACCCCGATATACCCACGATCCGGTCCTGTTCCCCCAGGAGATAGAGCGTCTCGGTGGTCTCCTCGGTCAGGCAGACGATGCGTTCGGGGTAGTGGGCCATGCGGTTACCGCGGAAAATGGAAAGACAGCATAACGCAAGGCAGTTTCGCTAGACTGCGCCTATGGAAGACGCCGCCACTCCCCCGCCGCCTTACGCCGCCCTGACCCCCGACGCCATCTTGGACGCGGTGGACGCCGCGGGCCACCGCAGCGACGGCACGCTCCTCGCCCTCAACAGCTATGAGAACCGCGTCTACCAGGTGGGCGTCGAAGGCGGCCCGCCCCTCATCGCCAAGTTCTACCGGCCCGGCCGCTGGACCGATGCCGCCATCCTGGAAGAGCACAGCTTCGCGCTCGAGCTGGCGGCCCAGGAGATCCCCGTGGTGCCGCCGCTAGAGACCGCGCAAGGCGCGACCCTGTTGCACCATGCCGGTTACCGCTACGCCCTCTTCCGCCGCCAGGGCGGGCGGGCGCCGGA
>DASUBN010000170.1:0-2060 GCA_035763245.1 Gammaproteobacteria bacterium
CGCGGGCACCTACACCGTGAGCCTGAAGTGCACCGGCAGCAGCGGCAGCGGCTCCACCAGCATCAGCGTCACCGTGAACGCACCCGCGAAGAGCGGCGGCGGCTCCCTGGGGATATTCAGTCTCGCGGCGCTGCTCTTCCTGGCGGGCGTGCGCCGGCGCCTTCTCTAGGCGTTGACGGCGGGGCGCCCCACGGAATAGTGGGTGATACCGAGCGCCAGCATGGCCGCCGGGTCATAGACGTTCCGGCCATCGAAGACCACCGGCTGTTTCAGCCGGCGCTTGATCTCGTCGAAGTCCGGGCTGCGGAACTGCGTCCACTCCGTGATCACCACCAGGGCGTCGGCCCCATCCAGGCAATCCGGTTGCTGCTCACAGAGCTCCAGCAGCGTTTGGCCGCCGTAGAGGCGCTCGGCCTCGTGCATGGCGGCAGGATCGAAGGCCCGGACCTTCACCCCTTCCTTCCATAGCGCCTCCATCAGCACCCGGCTCGGGGCTTCGCGCATGTCGTCCGTGTTGGGCTTGAACGCGAGTCCCCACAGGGCGATGGTCCGGCCCTTGAGCTTGCCGCCGAAATGCCTGTGGATCTTCTGGAACAGCGTCTCCTTCTGGCGCCGGTTCACCTCCTCCACCGCGTGCAGCAGCACGGGTTCATAGCCCGCCTTCACCGCGGTGCGGGTGAGCGCCGAGACGTCCTTGGGGAAGCAGGAGCCGCCGTAGCCCACGCCGGCATAGAGGAAGTGGTAACCGATGCGGGGGTCGGAGCCGATGCCCTTGCGCACCTGCTCGATGTCGACGCCGAGGCGCTCGGCCACGTTGGCGAACTCGTTCATCATGCTGATGCGTGTGGCCAGCATGGCATTGGCCGCGTACTTGGTGAACTCCGCGTCTCGCACCGACATGATCATGAGGCGCTCATGGTTGCGGGTGAAGGGCGCGTACAGGGTGCGCATCACCTCCACCCCGCGGGTGCCGGAGGCTCCCACCACGATGCGGTCCGGATGGGCGAAGTCCTCCACCGCGCTGCCTTCCTTCAGGAACTCGGGGTTGGAGACCACCTCGTAGGGATGGTGGGTACCGCGGGCTTTCTGGGCCGCGGCGATGGCCTCATGCACCTTGTCGGCGGTCCCCACCGGCACCGTGGACTTGTCCACCACGATCTTCTCGCCGTCCATGTGCTCGCCGATGGTCTTGGCCACCTGCAGCACGTACCGCAGGTCCGCTGAGCCGTCCTCGTCCGGCGGCGTGCCCACCGCGATGAACTGCAGCAGGCCGAATTTCACCCCCTCCGCCGGCACGTCCGTGAACCTGAGGCGGCCGCTCTTGATGCCGTCGGCCATCAGGTGGTCCAGCCCGGGCTCCACGATGGGCACCTCGCCCTGCTTCAGGCGCGCCACCCGCGCCTTGTCCACGTCCACGCAGAGCACGTCGTTGCCCATGTTGGCGAAGCACGCGGCGCTCACCAGGCCCACGTAACCGCTGCCATGCACCGTTATCTTCATTGCTGACCCTTAAGAGAGATGGGTGATCGGAAAGTCTCGGCCAACTCGCCGCAGGCCCCTGAAACTGTCATTATAACAGCGGCCCGCGGCCCGGCCGGAATGCACCGTCGTCGCCGCGGACTCAGCACAGGATGCCCGCACCATGTTGAAACCCGGCGACAGCGCCCCCGATTTCACCCTGCCGGACCAGGACGGCCGACCGGTGCATCTCGCCGAGCTCCTGGCCAAGGGTCCGGTACTGTTGTATTTCTATCCGGCCGATTTCACCCCGGTCTGCACCAAGGAAGCCTGCGCCTTCGGCGCGCTCGAACCGGAACTCGACCGGGCTGGCGTCACCCTTTTGGGGGTGAGTCCCCAGGACAGCGCCAGCCATGTCCGATTCCGGGAGCGCTACCGCTTGGGCTTCAGTCTCCTCGCCGACCCAGACCGGCGCGTGATCCGCGCCTATAAGTGCGACGGCCTCCTGGGCTTCGGTGTGCAGCGGGTCACTTACCTCATCGGCGGCGACGGCCGCATCCAGGAAGCTACCAAAGCGGCCTTCCGCGTCGGCCCGCACCTCG
>DASUBN010000171.1:0-4425 GCA_035763245.1 Gammaproteobacteria bacterium
GTAGGTGCAGCGGATCCTGGTGGGCCATGGCTGTGGCCTCCTCCAGGCTCGCCGCGCGGATGAGATAGGCCCCGCCACTGCGGTCTGAGAAGGGCCCAGCCAGTTCCAGCAGCGCGGCACTGCGCAACCGACCCAGGAACTCGTAGTGCTCCTTGAGGGCATAGGGCTGGAAGCCCGGGGTACGCCGGGTGAGCACGAGGTAACGGTTCATCGGGCGTACTCCCCCCGGGCCATCAGGAGCGGTATCTTCGCCCCTGCCATGGCCGGCACCCGGAACCAGGCGGCGTAGAGTGCCGGCAGGAAGAAGAGTGTCAGCACCGTGGCCACGGTGATGCCGCCCATGAGCGCCACGGCCATAGGACCGAAGAGATCACTGCGCACCAGCGGGATCAGGGCCAGCACCGCGGCGGCGGCGGTGAGCGTGATGGGACGGAAGCGGCGCACCGTGGCGCCGATGATGGCCAGGTAGCGATCCTGGCCGTCGCGGACGTCGTGGTCGATCTGGTCCATCAGGATCACCGAGTTCCTCATTATGATGCCGAACATGGCGATGGTGCCGAGCATGGCCATGAAGCCGAAGGGCTTGTGGAAGAGCAGCAGCGCTGCGGAGACGCCGATGAGCCCCAGGGGTGCGGTCAGCACCACCATGATGCTGCGGGAGAAGCTCTGCAGCTGGATCATGAGCAGGGTGAACACCACGAACAGCATCACCGGCATCTCCACGTTGATGGAGGCCTGGGCCTTGGCGCTGTTCTCCACCGCGCCGCCCACCTGGATGCTGTAGCCCAAGGGCAGCTTGGCGCGCAGCGCCGCGAGTTTCGCGTCGATGGCGTTGGTCACGTCGATGCCCTGGGCGTCGCCCACAGTGTCGGCACGCACTGTAATAGTAGGTTGCCGGTCCCGCTCCCAGATCACGCCGTACTCGAGCCCGTAGGCCGGCTTCGCTACCTGCGACAGGGGCACGGATTTGCCTGCGCTCGTCGGGATCATGAGGTTCTGCAGGTTGCTCAGGTTCGCCCGCTCCGCCGCCGGAGCGCGCAGGTCCACAGCGATGAGCTTGTCCGCCTCCCGGTAATAGGTAGCGGTATACCCCATGAGGGACATGTTGAGGAAGGCGGAGAGATCGTCGCTGCTGATGCCGAGCAGGCGCGCCTTCTCCTGATCCACTTCGAGATGCACGGTCTTACTGGCCGGACCATCCCAGTCGAATTGAGTCCCCATCGTCTGCGGATCGGCGCGCACTACGTCCGCCACCTGGGTAGCGATACCGCGCACCTGGGCGATGTCGTCCCCCGAGACCCGGAACTGTACCGGGAAGCCTACGGGCGGGCCATTTTCGAGGCGTGTCACGCGCCCCTGGACGTCCGGGAAATCCTTATCCAGCTCCGCCATGAGGGTGCTACGCAGGGTCTCCCGCGCCTTCACGGAGGTGGTGGTCACCACGAACTGGGCGAAGTTGCGCTGGGGTAGCTGCTGGTCCAGGGGCAGGTAGAAACGGGGCGATCCGGTGCCCACGTAGCTCACGTAGTTCTCGATGCCCTGCTGCCCCTTGAGGAAGGCCTCCATGCGCTTGGTCTGACCCAGGGTCGCGTCATAGGAGGCCCCTTCCGGCAGGCGCAGATCCACCAGCAGCTCAGGCCGGTCGGAGCTGGGGAAGAACTGCTGGTGGATGAAGCCGAAGCCCACGATGGCGAGCCCGAATAGTCCCAAGGCAGAGGCTAGCACCTTGCCGCGGTGATCCACACACCAGGTGATGAGCGTGCGGAAGCGCCCGTAGAAAGGCGTGGAATAGACGTCGTGCTCGTCGCGCCGCTCACCCGGCTCTGGCAACAGCCGCGCGAGCGCGGGGATGCGCGCCTTGAGCCAAGCCAGGATCGGCGACGGCCTGTGCTCATGGGCTTCCGGCAGCAGCCGGTAGCCGAGGTAAGGAATCACCACTACCGCTGCGAGCCAGGACACCAGCAGCGCGATGGCCGAGACCTGGAAGATGGAGCGGGTGTATTCGCCGGTGCCGGACTTGGCGAGGGCGATGGGCAGGAAGCCCGCCACGGTGACGAGCGTGCCGGTGAGCATGGGGAAGGCGGTACTGGTGTAGGCGAAGGCGGCGGCCTTCATGCGGTCATAACCCTGCTCCAGCTTCACGGCCATCATCTCGACGGCGATGATGGCATCGTCCACCAGCAGGCCCAGAGCCAGGATCAGGGTGCCCAGGGACACCTTGTGCAGGCCGATGCCGAAGATCCACATGAAGAAGGCCGTGGCGGCCAGCACCAGGGGGATAGTAATCACTACAACCATGCCTGTGCGCAGCCCCAGGCTCAAGAGGCTAACGATTAGCACGATGGCGATGGCCTCGCCCACCGCCTCCTGGAAGTCGCCCACGGAGCGCTGTACCGCCGTACCGCCGTCGGTGACCACATGCAGGGTGAGGCCCGCCGGCAACCGCTGCTGCAGAGAGGCGATCACGGGCTTCAAATGCTTGCTGAGATCGATGACGTTGCCACCGGCTTGCATGGTCACGCCGATGCCGAGCACGGGCTTACCCTCGTAACGCAGGGACTGATCCGGCGGATCCTGGTAGCCCGAGTAGATGCGGGCGATGTCGCCCAGGCGGAACAGCCGCCCCTGCACCCGGAACGTCACCTGCTCCAAGCTCTCCACGGAATGGAACTGGCCGCTGCCGCGCAGGCTGATGTGCTCGCCGCCGGTGTCGTAGTTGCCGGCGGGCACCACAGCGTTCTGGGCCTGCAGCACCGAGACGATGTCTCGGGGGCTAAGTCCCAAGGTCGCGAGCTTACGGTTGGAGATCTCCACATGAATCACCTGGCTCTGCTCCCCGAAGTAATCGACCTTGGCTACATCCGGCACCCGCAGCAGCTCTTCGCGGATCTCGTCCGCGTAGTCCTTGAGTTCCGCCGCCGTGTAACCGTCGCCCTCCAGGGCGTAGATGTTGGTGTAGACGTCGCCGAACTCGTCGTTGAAGAAGGGTCCGACCACGCCCCGGGGCAGCTGGCCGGCGATATCGCCCACCTTCTTGCGCACCTGGTACCAGGTGCCGGGTACGGCGCTCGCTGGAGCGGAATCCTTGATGTTGAAGAAGATCATGGACTCGCCGGGCTTGGAGTAGCTCTGCAGGAAGTCCACGTTCGGTGTCTCCTGGAGCTTGCGTTCGATGCGATCCGTGACCTCCCGCTGCACCTGCCCGGCGGTGGCGCCGGGCCACTCCGTCTGGATCACCATCACCTTGAAGGTGAAGGGTGGATCCTCAGACTGGCCCAAGTGGGTGTAGCCCAGGAGGCCGAGCAGCGCCGTCACGATCATGGCGTAGAGCACGAGGCTCCGGTGCTTCAGCGCCCATTCCGAGAGGTTGAAACGGCCCAGCATCACAGCGTCCCCGTCGTGGTCTGGTCTACTGCCACCGGCTCCTGCTCGTAGAGCTCGTTCACGCCCTTGAGCACCACCACGTCACCGGGTTTCAGGCCCGAGGCGATCACCACGCCGTCATCCGTGTATCGCGACACCGCGACCGGCTCGAGTTCGGTCTTGCCGCTCTTGGGATCCACTACCCACACGGCGGTGGCGCTGTCCTTGTGGTAGAGGGCGCTCAAGGGCAGCACCAGCTCCTCCGGGTCCACTGCGTCCGCCACCGAGACGCCTGCGGTCATGCCGAGGCGCACCTCGCGGCCCGGGTTCTCGATGGCCACCTTCACCAGGAAGGTGCGGGTCGCCGGATCCGCGGAGGCGGACTTCTCCCGCACCCGACCCTTGTAGACGTGCCCTTGGGCACCCCACAGGCTCACGCCGATGTCCTTGGCGCCGCTGAACTCGCCGATGCGGTTCTCGGGCACATCGATATACACCTCGCGGCCTTCGGACCAGGCGAGGCTCATCACCGTCTGCCCTTCCGCCACCACTTGCCCTGCCTCCGCATCCACGGAGGTAACCACACCGGCGTGGTCGGCACGCAGCTCTGTGTAGGCGAGCTGGTTGCCGCGCAGCTCATAGGCGCGCTGAGCCTGCTCATAGTTGGCCTGGGCGGTGGCGAAGAGGTCCTGTTCATGTTCGTAAGCCGAGCGACTCACGGCGCCGGTCTTGACGAGCTGCGCATAACGGCCGAGCTCGCGCTGGGCCGTGTCGTAACTCGTCTTGGCGGCGGTGAGCGCCGCCCGGGCGGCGTCCTTGTTGAGCTCAGCGTCGCCCGCATCGAGCCTGGCTAGGAGCTGGCCGCTCTTCACCCGGTCCCCCAGGTTCACGTAGCGACCCACGATCTTGCCCGGCACCCGGAACCCCAACGCGGATTCATAGCGGGCGTGCACGTCGCCGCTGTACTCGTCCCGGGGTGTGGTGTCCGTGGGGGCGAGCCGCATGGCCAGCACCGGCTTGGCGGGCGCCAGGGCGCGGCTCTCATGGCCACAGCCCGTGAGG
>DASUBN010000172.1:0-2008 GCA_035763245.1 Gammaproteobacteria bacterium
GCATGCGGATCACGCACCGCGGCGGTTTCCGGCAAGGTTGAGTGCGGCATGGTGGCCGGCCATGCTGACGAGACCGACCGCCTCGAACCATGCGATCGGCATTGCTCGCTTTGCCTGCTCGGTATCGGACAAGGGCCACCACCCCTTGCCCGAGGAAGCCAGCTTGGACGCCTCGCCCCGCCTCACCCCCTTCCCCACCAGGAAGCCGATGATCGTGCGGGAGCTTTTGCAGCGCTTGAGGTGTACGCAGCGCAACCTGCGACGGAGCCAGCCGTCCATATCGCGCAGCGTGCTCTTGCACTGGGCATGGCGGTACTACGTCACCCAGCCGATGGCAAAGCGGTTCACCTCCACGACCATCTGCTCCGTGGAGCAGTCCCCCCGGTTCCGGCGGGTGATCGCACGCAGGCGGTCCTTGGCGCGGGCCAGGCTCTTGCGCCCGATGCCAAGCGTGCCGCGTTTGCCAAGGCGATGGCCGAGGAACTGGCGCTCCCCGACCGGGGCGACAGCGCTCTTCTGCCGGTTGACCCTGAGCTTCAGTCGATCCTCCAGGAACGACGTCACCGACGCCATTACCCGTTCCCCTGCCTTCTGCGACCGCACGTAGATGTTGCAGTCATCGGCATAGCGGCAGAACAGGTGTCCGCGCCGTTCCAGCTCCTTGTCGAGGTCGTCCAGCAGCAGATTGGCCAGCAGCGGTGACAGTGGGCCGCCCTGCGGCGTGCCCTCGTGCCGCTCGCTGCACACCCCGTTCGCCATCATGCCGGCCTGCAGAAAGCGCCGGACGATACGGAGCAGGCGGGTGTCGCCAATGCGCCGGGCCAGACGGGCCATCAGGATGTCGTGGTTCACCCTGTCGAAGAATTTCTCCAGGTCGAGGTCCACCACAAACTCATACCCGTCGGCTACGTATCCCCGGGCCTGTCGCAACGCGTCGTGCGTGCTGCGTCCGGGGCGGAAGCCGAAGCTCGATGCAGAGAAAGCTGGATCGAGGATCGACTCCAGTACCTGTGCGATCGCCTGTTGCACCAGACGGTCCACCACTGTCGGGATGCCCAGTTGGCGCATCCCGCCTCCCGGCTTGGGGATTTGCACCCCGCGCACCGGTTGCGGCTGGTAGCTGCCGTCCAGCAGACTGGCGATCAGTCCTTCCCGGTGTGCGGCGATCCACGCGAGCAGCCCGGTGACCTCCAGTCCGTCCACCCCGGCTGCTCCGCCATTCGCCTTCACCCGCTTGTAGGCTCGGTTCAGGTTGGCCGAGCCCGCTACCTCCTCCATCAAGTACCGCGTCAAGGCTCGTTGCTGTTCCCATGCCGCGGGCGCTTGCGGCTCCTCGCGCGCTCCAGGTCCGGTTCCGCCTTCTCCGGTAGCGCCGTGGCGCGACGCAGCCATGAGGGCCTGATCGAGCAGGTCCCCTTGGTCTGCGCCGCCTTGCTGCCGCTCTACGACCATCGAATGCTTCAGACTGCTCCTTGCTTGCCGAATTCGGCCCTTCGCCCGCTTGCCCGGACTACTACGGCCTCTGCTGACTTCTCCCCGCCTGTCAGGCGCCGTTGCCGGCCCCCTACTCCGCTACGCTGGAGCAGCCGGGAGATCTCCCAGGGTAAGACGCTGATCCTTCACTCGGGCGCTGCCGGATTTACCTGTGCGCGTGTCCGCTTGGCCTTCGGGCATCCCCATCCGACACTGGGTTACCCCACCGCACCGGCCTGTATCCGGTTCCTGTTCGTCAGCTCCGAGCTTTGCCGCCGGCTTCCTCCCCACGACACCTCACGATGCCGCAGTTGCCTTGGGCTAACGGTTCCGGCCAATCGGCCCGTAGAGGACTTGCACCTCCAAGATCAGCGCCATGCCTGGCGCACGTCGTGGATGGCCGGCCTCCGCCGGCCAAGACGTGGTGGGTGTTCACCGTGCGTCACTCATTTCACGGGCTGGTATTACATGCGCGGCGAAGTGACGGCTGACGCGATGGAGGAGTTCGTCGGGGAGTCGCCGTGCCAGCTATCCC
>DASUBN010000173.1:0-2295 GCA_035763245.1 Gammaproteobacteria bacterium
AGCATGTCGGCGTTCCTCGCCCTGTTCGTCCTCACCTTCAACCTGACCGACCAGAACGACTATTTCCTCGCCGTGGTGCGCGTCGTGTTCGTGGGGGCCACCGCCTTCACCGGCCATATCCTCGCGGCCGCCTTCAGCGAGAGGCGCGCCGTCAACGCCGCGCTCGACGCAGAGCAGGAGCGCGCGCTCGTCACGTTGCAGGCCATCGGCGAGGGGGTGATCTCCACCCACGCGGACGGCAAGGTCTACTTCATGAACGGCGTGGCCGAGAAGCTCACCGGCTGGCGCATGCAGGACGCGGAGACGCGCAACATCGAGGACGTGTTCCCGCTATCGCTCTCGAGTGGTGACACCGAGGAGCACACGGTGCGCCACGCCCTCATGCACGGCGCCAACTCCGAGATCCTCACCCGCCGGCTGTTGCGCGACCGCTCCGGCATCCTGCGCCCGGTGGAAGGCGCCATCACCCTGGTGCGCGCCAGCGACGGGCGCATCCTGGGCGGTGTGGTGGTGTTCCGCGACGTCTCCGAGGCCGAGCAACTGCGCGAGCGGCTGGTGCACGAGGCCACCCACGACAGCCTCACCGGGCTGCGCAACCGCGCCGCCTTCGACCGCAGCCTGCGCGAACTCGTGGCGGGCGAGGACCGCCGCCGCCGGCATGCGCTGCTGTATCTCGACCTCGACCAGTTCAAGCTCATCAACGACACCCGCGGCCACGAGACCGGCGACCGGCTGCTGATCGAGCTCACCAAGCGCATGCGCGCGCTGATCCACAAGCCCGACATCATCGCGCGCCTGGGCGGCGACGAGTTCGGGGTACTGATGCTGGATGCCAACGAGAAGACCGTGATGCTCCTCGCCGAGGAGCTGCGCCGCACGGTGCTCGACTACCGTTTCAAGGAGCGCGAGCTGACTTTCAGCGTGGGCGTGAGCATCGGCGTCACCCTGTTCACGCCCGGCGACCGCGCACCGGAGGTGCTGAGCCGGGCCGACATCGCCTGCTACATCGCCAAGGGCTCGGGGCGCAACGCCATCCACCAGTACCGCATGGACGATGCATCCATGATGCAGCACCACACGGACCTGACGCGCGTAGCGCACCTGCAGACCGCCATGAACGAGGGGCGCTTCAAGCTGTATGGCCAGCGCATCGTGAACCTGGCCGACGGCGGACGCGACCCGCGTTTCTACGAGGTGCTGCTCCGGCTCTACGAGGACGGGGAGGTTATACCCCCCGCCGCGTTCCTGCCCACCGCGGCGCGCTACGGCCTCGCCACCCCCATCGACCACTGGGTGCTGGAGAGGAGCTTCCGGTTCCTCTCCGACAAGGCCGGTTACGGCATCCGCCTCAGCATCAACCTGGATCCGCGCACGCTCGATAGCCCCGACTTCCACCAGCAGGTGCTGGAGCATCGGGTGCGCTACAACGTACCGGCGGAGAGCGTCTGCTTCGAGGTCACCGAGAATGTGGCGCTGGAGCACCTCACCCGCGCCGTGGACACCATGCACAAACTGAGCGAGGCGGGCTTCCGCTTCGCCCTGGATGACTTCGGCAGTGGTGTGGCGAGCTTCGGCTACCTGCAGCAGCTGCCGGTGCACTTCGTGAAGATCGACGGCCGCTTCGTGCAGTCCTACGGCGAAGACCCGGTGAGCCCGCTGGTGGTGCGCACCCTGGCCGAACTCGCGCGCATGCGCAAGATCCAGTGCATCGCGGAGTGCGTGGAGAACGAGCACACCCGCCGCGAGCTCGCCAGACTAGGCGTGGATTTCGGGCAGGGGTTCTTCCTGCACAAGCCCGAGCCACTTCCGGCCTAGAGGCTCCCGCCGCGCCGCGCGGAGATGGTCTCTTCCAGTATCCAGTGCTTTCCCTGGTCGGGTGACAGATAACCGCTCCACTCGAAACCGGTGGCGGTGATCTGCCGGAACATCCAGCGTTCCGGCGTAGGGTCATCGTTGCAGGTGCCGTCCATCACGATGCCTTCCGGGTCGGGCCTTGCCCTGAGTTCACAGAGGTTGCCGCGCAGGGCGCCGTCCCAGACCGCGCGCCAGCTTCCGTCCGGCAGCGGTATGCGCAGCGTGGTGCCGAACTCCGCCAGTCTCCCTTCCGTGGTGCGGAAGGTCTGCACGTCCTGGATGGAATGGCCGCCGAGTATCCAACTGAAGTCCCAGGTGCCCATGCCTTCCTCGCGTACATTTCCATCCGTGCTGTAGAAGCGGTAGCGGTAATCCCAGTGACCGAGCAGTGGTGCGAACAAGTCCACGCCGGGATAGCCAGCATTTGCAGGGCCCGCGGCA
>DASUBN010000174.1:0-2155 GCA_035763245.1 Gammaproteobacteria bacterium
CCCTCCTGCAGGGAGGCGTAGGCATAGATCATGCTGGGGGCGATGGTGGGCTCGTTCTCCTTCATGGCCGCCTCGAAGATCTTGAGGCTCTGGTGGGCCGGCCCGGCGGGCAGGAAGACCTCGGTCGAGCCGCACCACATCACCACCACCTGCTCGACGTTATTGGCCTTGCGGAAGTTGCGGATGTCGGCGCGCAGCGCCTCGGCCTGCTCCCACTTGTTGGTCTGGGGCTTGATGCGCCGGCCCTCGGTGCGGCGCAGGTACTGCGGGTCATGAATGCCGGGCATGGGCTCGATCTTCTCCAGCACCGGCTTGACCGCGGCCAACTGCACGGGGTCGAGCACGGCCGCTGCCACCGCCATGTCATAGGCGTTGCCGGGGTTGATGTCCCAGCCGCCGAAGGCCAGGTCATCGAGGGAGGTGAGGTTCAAGTACTCGGCCAGCGGCACCCGCTGCTGCGTGCCCGGCGGCGTCATCACGGCCAACTGGGTCAGTGATCCAAACGGCCGGCCCTGCCCCTGACGGATGGCTTCCACGCCGGCGACCAACGTGGTTGAGATGGCGCCCATGCCCACCAGCAAAATACCCAGCCGGGGGGCGGACGTAGCGGAAGGCTGCTTACCTGATGCCATTAAAGACTCCTCCGTTTGGAATTGTCCTGAACCGGCGATTAACCGGGGGTTAAAAAACGATTAAAAGGATTTAACGGTTGCGCTCGCGTACCACTTGTGCCTCAGATTTTGTCGTGGCACGGCCACCGCTACCGTGCCAGAACGGGCGAGCGGTCGTCCACCACGCGGCGGAGTTTGGCGCGGGCGCCGGTGCCCAGACGTTGGCGGAGGGTGCCGCGCGGCAGGATCTGTACCTGCAGGTCAAACAGTCCCATGGCGCGGTTCTTTTCGTAATAGGGGAAAGTGGCGGCGAAGCTGCGCAGCAGGTCGGCTGTCAGGTCGGATGGCGCCACGCTGCCGGGCTTCAACTCGACGCGCGCCTCGATCACGTCGCGGGCACCCGGCTGGGTCACCGCCACCTGCCAGTCCTCGGCCAGGGCGTCGTGGCCGCCGAGCCAGGTTTCAAAGATCCAGGGGCTGATCATGCCCATGCCGCAGGAGACGATTTCGTCCCCCCGGCCCTGAATTTTGTCGATACGGCGGAGCGAGCGCAGGCTGCAGGTGCAGGGTTCATCGAGAAAGCGGGTGATGTCATTGGAGCGGGAGCGGATGAGCGGCATCACCTTGCGGGTGAGGGTGGTGAAGACCAGCTCGCCGAAGCCATCGGGGCCGGGATCGCGGATCTCGAAGAGGAAGTTGGCCTCGTTGAGGTGGTAGCCCTTTTGCGCCGGGCATTCGATCGCGGTCGCCCCCAGCGTCTCCGTCTGTCCGTAGGCCTGGTAGACCTTGCACCTCCACACCCGCTCAATCCAGGCGCGGGTGCTCTCGCTCATGTTTTCGCTGCCGGAGAGGATGAACTTCAGCGGCCAGGCACCTTCGCGGGCGGCGATCTCGGTCAGGCTGACCAGCCAGGCGGTGTCCACGATCATCACGTTGAAGTCGTATTCCTTGATGCGGCGGTAGAACTCCTCCGGCGCCAGTTTGCTGGCGAGGACGTGGAAGCAGCCCATGGCGTTGAGCGAGTGCATGAGCGTGATGCCGGCGTTCCAGAAGGCGTAGTCGAAGGCATCCACGGCGCGATCCTCGGGACGCATGCCCAGGTTCCACAGCCCAACCGCGCCCTCGAAGCCGATGTCGTGCACCTCTTCGTTGGAGAAGTAGACGCGCTTGTTGCGTGCCGTGGTGCCGGTGGTTTCGAAGCCCGCCTGGGGGCGGGCGCAAAGGAAATCCTCGACCGGCTGCTCGCGCAGATCCTGAGCGGTGGTGTAAAAATCGCCCAGATCGCGGGGATGTTTGATTTTGCGCGGGTCCATGCCGCGGGCGGCGAACTGGCGCTGGTAGAAGCGGCTGTGCTGCGCCACCCGCGCCAGGGTGGTTTGAAACTCCGCCGCCTGCACCCGTTGCAGCACGCCGCGCGGCACGCGGGCGGCGAGGGCGGCGCGGCGGGCGATGTTGCGCCCCAGGACCAGCTTCTCCAGCAGAGTTGGAATTTGATCTAGCACAAGCCGGGCACCCGTGCCTATTTTGGACCGGCGTTGCCCCGG
>DASUBN010000175.1:0-3176 GCA_035763245.1 Gammaproteobacteria bacterium
AGGGATGCCGAGCGGGTGACGGCCCCAGGGACGGTCGAGACTACAATAGGAAAAGCTTTACAAAGCGCCCGTAGCTCAGCTGGATAGAGCGTGTGCCTCCGGCGCACAAGGTCAGGGGTTCGAATCCCTTCGGGCGCGCCATCTCAAACTAAATCGGGACCCTTCATGGGTCCCGTTTTAGTTTGAGACGCGTCGTGCCACGGCGGATTCGAACCCCTGACCTCTCAATCGGTGTTCGACAAATTTGCCGGGAGCAAATTTGGACCGCCGTAGGCGGGCCCCGGAGGGGCGAGCCCCAGGGAGGGGGCGAGCAATCCCTTCGGGCGCGCCATCTCAAGAAAACGGGATCCTCCATGGGTCCCGTTTTCGTTTGAGACGCGCGGTGCCGAGGCGATCCGGACCTCAGAGCACGCAGGCCTCGCGGGCCCAAAGGGCGTCGGGCAGGACAGCCCGGTGTAAGCCTCCTGACGGAGGTCACATGCCCGAGGAGATCGCTATATTTGTCTTATTCCCGTGTCCTGAGTACATTTCTTCCAACAGCCGCCGTCGCCGGCATCCCGCCGCAACGACCCTTTCCCATCCTCGAGGAGACAGTCCATGCGCCGTCATATCAGCCTGATTTTCGGCCTTCTGGCCGCCCTGATCCTGTCCACGTCCGCCGCGGCGGCCGCCGACAGCGGTTTCTGGCAGTACCCGGCCATCAAGAGCGAAGGATCGGTGCATCCCTTGCCCGACGCCGCGTTCCAGCCGGACGGCAGCGTCACCTACAAGGCCCTCTTCAGCGTTACCAAGGGCGACAATGACCCCGCCAAGGTGAACGACGCTCTGGTGCACGTGGCGCGCGCCGTGAACGTCTTTGCGTCCGCCCATATCCCACTCGACCACCTCAAGTTCGTGGTCATCATCCACGGCGCCGCGGTGCCGGCGGTGCTGGACAACGAGCACTACCGCAAGGAGTTCAAGGTCGACAACCCCAACCTCAAGCTCATCGGCGAGCTGAAGGCGGCGGGCGTGCAGATCGCGGTCTGCGGCCAGGCGATCGCCGGCTACAAGTACGAGTACAGCTGGATAAATCCGGACGTGAAGGTGGCCCTGTCCGCCCTGTCCACGATCATCATCCTGCAACAGCAGGGTTATTCGCTGGTCGCGATGTAAACCCGGGGCGACGGAGGCGCCGGCATGGCAACGGACAAATTCTTCCGGGCCCTCCGCGGCGCGGCCCTGCTGACGGCGGCGGCGCTGCCGTCGGCGGCCTGCCTCGCCGCCGCCACCGACTACCTCCCGCCGTGGAACCCGCCGCCGCAGGGCGGCAAGGATTTCACCATTCCGGAGATAGACGTCGTCGCCGACCTGCACGGCGATGTGGCCGATCCGCAGCTGACGGTGTTTTTCGCCGGCAACCAATTCATGGTGGTGCATGACCTGATCGAGGCGTTCAGGAAGTCGCATCCCCAATACCAGCGGATCTTCGTCGAGACGCTCCCGCCCGGGATCCTCGCGCAGCAGATCGAGCAGGGCGCGCTGGTGATGGGCAACCTGCGCATCGCGCTCAGGCCGGACGTCTATACCGCCGGCAAGAAGCGCATCGCCGAATTGCAGGACCAGCATCATTGGTTCGCGGCAGACGAGGACTACGCACGCAACCGCCTGGCGATCATGGTGTACAAGGGAAACCCCAAGCACGTCCGGAGCCTGAAGGACCTGGGCCGCCGCGACGTGCGCGTGAGCATGCCCAATCCCAATTGGGAAGGAATCGCCCGGGCAATCGAGGGGACGTACCGGAAGGCGGGAGGGGAGGAACTTGACAGGCAGATCATGGACGTCAAAGTGAAGGACGGGAGCACGTATCTGACCCAGATCCATCACCGCCAGACGCCCTTGCGCATCCTCCGCGGGCAATCCGACGCGGGACCGGTCTGGTATACGGAGGCGTATTTCCAGAGCACGATCCTGCACAATCCCATAACGCTGGTGGAAATCCCCGCCGATGAGAACATCGACGTGACGTACACCGCCGCGCGGCTCAAGGATGCCCCCCATGCGCAGGCGGCCCGCGACTTCATGACGTTCCTCATGACTGCGGACGCGCAGGCGATCTACCGCCGCTACGGGTTCGCCCCGGCCGCACCCTGAGATCCATCCGCATGCCGCGCCTGCTCCCGCTGATCGCCTTCATCGCCGCGGGCATTCTTGCGGGCGCGCACGCCGCCACACCGCCGCCCAAGGCGCCGGTCTGCGCGGCCTGCCACGGCTCCGAAGGCCAGGGAGGCAACGGCATGTTTCCGCGGCTTGCCGGCCAGCCGGCGGTCTATCTCGAGCGGCAGCTGGAGGACTTCAAGAGCGGCGCCCGCAAGAATCCTGTCATGACCAATCCCGGCGGCCCCCTGAGTGCCGCGGACAGGCAGGCGTTGGCGTCTTACTTCAGCGAGCTGGATCCACCCTTCAGCCAGGGGCAAGCCGCCACGGCGTCCGCCGCCGCGCTGGCGCGGGGCCGGACGCTCGTCACCCTGGGGGACTGGGCGCAGGGCGTCCCCGCCTGCGTCAGCTGCCACGGCGCGGATCTCAGCGGCGTGGCGCCGGAGATTCCGGCGCTCGCCGGCCAGCCGGCGGATTATCTGGCGGGGTCGTTGCATCGCCTGCAGCACGCTTCCGGACGGACACTCGCCTCCGCCACCATGGGCAAGGTAAGCCGCGGGCTCACGGATGCCGATATAGGCGCGGTCTCGGCATACATCGCCGCGCTCAAGGAAGGCGAGCGGCCCGAGGCCGAAAGACCTGCGTTCGACCCGAGCTACCAACCAACCGCGCAATCGTCCGAAGCCTTCAACCCGCCGCCGCTCGAGGCTATTCCCTCCGGGCCCGACGGCGACGCCGTCTGGCAGGGTTTGCAGCTCATGGAGCACACCCGCGCGCTCGCGCAACACGACGTCGGCAATGATCTCAACTGCGTCAACTGCCACGTCAACCAGGGCCGGCAGGCGGGTTCGGCCCCCATGTGGGCGGCGTATGTGGCGTACCCCAAGTACCGAAGCAAGAACCGCAAGGTGAACACGCTGGAAGAGCGGATCCAGGGGTGCTTCCGGTTCAGCATGAACGGCACGCCGCCGGCCGCCGACAGCCCCGAGATGAAGGCGCTGGTGACTTACTTCCACTGGTTGTCCACCGGGCTCGCGGTG
>DASUBN010000176.1:0-2271 GCA_035763245.1 Gammaproteobacteria bacterium
GCGCTGTTCCGGCCGGGCCCGCTGCAATCCGGCATGGTCGACGACATCATCAACCGCAAGCACGGCAAGCAGAAGGTCGACTACCCGCATCCCAGCCTCGAGCCCATCTTGAAGCCCACCTACGGGGTGATCCTGTATCAGGAGCAGGTGATGCAGATCGCCCAGGTGCTCGCCGGCTACACGCTCGGTGGCGCCGACCTCCTGCGCCGCGCCATGGGCAAGAAGAAACCGGAGGAGATGGCCAAGCAGCGCAGCATCTTCACCGACGGCGCCATCAAGAACGGCGTGGATGGGCGGCTCGCCACCTACATCTTCGACCTGATGGAGAAGTTCGCGGGTTACGGTTTCAACAAGTCCCATTCCGCCGCTTACGCCTTGCTCTCCTACCAGACCGCCTGGCTCAAGGCCCATTACCCGGCGGCCTTCATGGCGGCGGTGCTGTCCTCGGACATGGACCACACCGACAACGTGGTGACCTTCATCCACGAGTGCCGGCAGATGGAGCTCACCATCCTGCCGCCGGACATCAACGGCTCCGACTACCGCTTCACGTTGGCGGACGAGGGGACCATCCGTTATGGACTCGGCGCCATCAAGGGCGAGGGTTTCGCGGCCATCGAGGGCGTGCTCGCGGAACGCGCCGCCAACGGCCCGTTCCAGGATCTGGAGGACGTGTGCCGGCGCATCGACCTGCAGAAGGTGAACAAGCGGGTGCTGGAGGCCATGATCCGCGCCGGTGCCATGGACCGCTTGGGTCCTAACCGTGCCACGCTCATGGCGCGGCTGCCGGATGCCCTCGCCATGGCCCAGCAGCACACCCGCGCGAGCGAAGCGGGGCAGGACGACATGTTTGGCTTGGCCGCCGCGACGCCCGTTGCCGGGAAGGCCGCCGCGCCGGCGAAGCTCCTGCCGGAATGGGACGAGGACGAGCGCCTACGGGGCGAGAACGAGACCCTGGGCCTCTATCTCACCGGCCACCCCATCAACCGTTACAAGCGCGAGCTGGATGCGGTTACGAGCGATCTCCTGGGCGAGCTCGCCAGCGAGTCGCCGCCGCCTGAGCACAACGGCGAGCGCGCCTACACGCCGCCGCGCGCCGTCACCATCGCGGGCCTCCTGCTCGGCATCCGCAAGAAGGGCAACCGGGTGATACTCACACTCGACGACAACACCGGCCGCATGGAGGTGGTGTTCTTCGAGGATGGCTTCGGCAAGTACAAGGGCATCGCCCTCAAGGACCGCATCCTGGTGGTGGAGGGCAACTGCAGCTTCGACAGCTTCAACAACAACTGGCGCATCAACAAGGTCAAGGACATGTACGACATGGACACCTTGCGGGAGCGCCGGGTGAACCGCCTCGACATCGTCTGGGACACCGCCACGGCGCCGCCGGACTTCGCCGCGCGCCTGAAGGAGTTCCTCAAGCCCCAACTGGGCGGGCGCTGCACCGTCTGGGTGCATTTCCGGGGCAGCACCGGCAAGGCCCCGGTCTCCCTGGGCGAGAGCTGGCGGGTGCACCCCGCCGAGGGCCTCATCCGGCGCCTGGAGGGCTGGATAGGCACGGACAAGGTGACGCTGGGCTATGCGCCGCGGCCCGTGAGCCGGCCCGCGGAAGCGGTAGGCGCTTAAGTCAAGGTTTTCAGGGGCTTGTCCCCTGGCGGCCCAACCGGTACCGTTTACAGACTCTTGGGAAGATTATTAAAGAATGAACCTCAACTTCCTCGAATTCGAGCAACCCATCGCCGAGCTGGAAGCGAAGATCGAAGAGCTGCGCTTCGTGGGCGATGAGTCCGCCATCAGTATCACCGAGGAGATCGAGCGCCTGCAGGCCAAGAGCCGCGCGCTCACCGAGAACATCTTCGCCAACCTGTCCGCCTGGCAGGTGGCCCAGCTGGCGCGGCACCCTCAGCGGCCTTACACCCTGGACTACGTGCAGCGCCTGTTCACCGATTTCGAGGAGCTGAAGGGTGACCGGGCCTACGCCGACGACCCCGCCATCGTCTGCGGCGTGGCGCGCTTCGACGGCAAGCCGGTGGCGGTCATCGGCCAGCAAAAGGGTCGCGACACCAAGGAGAAGATCCGCCGCAACTTCGGCATGCCCCGGCCCGAGGGTTACCGCAAGGCACTGCGCATCATGAAGCTGGCGGAACGCTTCCGCCTGCCCATCTTCACCTTCATCGATACCCCCGGCGCCTATCCCGGCGTGGGCGCCGAGGAGCGCGGCCAGAGCGAGGCCATCGCCCGCAACCTGTTCGAGATGGCCACCCTCAA
>DASUBN010000177.1:0-2723 GCA_035763245.1 Gammaproteobacteria bacterium
CAAGCCGGTATTGCAGCCGGCCCCGGCATTCACCACAATCTCTCCACCTATGGGAGTGATGGGCAGGGTTGCAGGCATCTGCCTGGCCACGTTGTTGGCCCCGGCCTGCTTGTGCGCCGCCCCCCTCTCCGGCGGTAGCGCCGGCCACCCCATCCCCCTGCAGAGCACCGACGACCCTTTGAATCCTCCCGGCATGAGCCTTAGGCAGGAGCTGCACTCCCGCGGCTTCCGGGATGAACCCACCGAGTCCTGCCCAGACGGCAATCCGGATGCGACCGACACAAGCCCACGCCTTACGTCCGGCATACGCATCGTGAGCCGTGCCGTTACTCCCATGGCTGACGGACATGGCAGCCGCAGTTCCGTCAGCGATAGTCCCTCGAGCATGGAGGGGATGCAACCCGCGGTGCTGGATGCCGTGAAGACCACGAACCCCACCGGAGCTTCCGGCAAGGATACCGATCGGGGTCTCAAGGTGCGGAGCCTGAGCGACCGTGAACGCGCCGCCTACGGCATCAACGACGGCGGCGTAGTGGTGGTATCCGTGGGCCAAGGCGCTGCATTGCAGGCCGGCTTTAAGCAGGGCGATGTGGTTCTCATGCTGGATGGCGTCAGTCTGACGAGCCCGGCCCAATTCCACGCCCTCATGCGCGGATTGCCCCAAGACCGACCCGTGCCGGTACTGGTGCGTCGCCCTAATGCCGACCTCTTTCTGCCTTTGGGCACCGAAACCCGCCACTAGATGCCAAGTCTCGTCCTCTATCACCGTCGCGGATGCCATCTCTGCGAGCAGATGCTAGCGGCCATCTACGGCACTTATGGGGACGAGGTGGAGGTAGAGCTGGTGGATGTGGACACCGATCCCGTGCTCAAGGAGCGCTACGGCCTGCGCATCCCGGTACTGGCGGCAGGGGAGAAGGTGATCTGCGAAGCCAGGCTGGATGAGGCAGCCCTGGATGACTACTTCGATAGCATGGGCCCGCTTCGCTCCTGATTTTTGAGGAAAAGCCCATCCCTGGGCTTTTCCTCCACGCCGAGTCGGTACACACCCAGACTCGGCACCGCCGAAACAGGCGCTAAAGGCCTGTTTCGCGGGCGATACATCCCTGTATCGCCATATACCAAAACGCTATAATGCTCTGTCCCCAAAGGCGTTTCAGGCCTCTGCAGGGGCTTGAAAGGGGACTACCCGCCCGGCTTACGGCAGCCCCCCCGGCTTGCCGAGCTCTAAAGCGACTACCTGGATCGACGGCCGCGCCGTAGCTATGCAACGCATCCGCAATTTCTCCATCATCGCCCACATCGACCACGGCAAATCCACGCTCGCCGACCGCTTCATCCAGCTCTGCGGCGGCCTGGAAGCGCGCGAGATGGAGGAGCAGGTGCTGGATTCCAACCCCATCGAGCGGGAGCGTGGCATCACCATCAAGGCCCAGAGCGTGTCCCTGCAGTTCAAGTCCAGGGACGGTCAACAGTATCAGCTCAACTTCATCGACACCCCCGGCCATGTGGACTTCTCTTACGAGGTGTCGCGCTCGCTCGCCGCCTGCGAAGGCGCGCTCCTGGTGGTGGATGCCTCCCAGGGCGTGGAGGCCCAGAGCGTGGCCAACTGCTACACCGCCCTCGAGCAAGGGCTCGAAGTGATGCCGGTGCTGAACAAGATCGACCTGCCCAACGCCGAGCCGGATAAGGTCGCCAACGAGATCGAGGAGATCATCGGTATCGAGGCCCAGGATGCCGTACGCGTAAGCGCCAAGACCGGCGTAGGGGTGCCGGACCTGCTCGAGGAGCTGGTCAAGCGCATCCCGCCCCCCAAGGGCGATCCCAATGGTCCCCTACAGGCGCTCATCGTCGACTCCTGGTTCGACAACTTCGTGGGCGTGGTGTCGCTGGTGCGGGTGATGAACGGCAGCCTCAAGCCACGCCAGAAGCTTCTCGTCATGTCCACCGGCCGGGCCCACGAAGTGGATCGGGTGGGCATCTTCACCCCCAAGATGCGCGACAAGGATGCGCTCAACTCCGGCGAAGTAGGCTATGTCATCGCCGGCATCAAGGAGATCGATGGGGCGCCGGTGGGCGACACTTTCACCACCGCGGACAAGCCCTGCGCCGCGCCACTGCCCGGCTTCAAGCAGGTGCAGCCGCGGGTATTCGCGGGTCTGTTCCCGGTGAGTTCCGACGATTACGAGAACTTCCGCGAGGCGCTCCGCAAGTTGCGCCTCAACGATTCCGCGCTGCACTTCGAGCCCGAGACTTCCACCGCGCTCGGCTTCGGCTTCCGCTGTGGCTTCCTCGGTATGTTGCATATGGAGATCGTGCAAGAGCGGCTGGAGCGCGAATACAACTTGAACCTCATCACCACCGCGCCTACTGTGGTGTACGAGGTGGCCACCACTGCTGGCGGGACGTTGTATGTGGACAACCCGTCCAAGCTGCCGCAGGTGGACAAGATCGACGAGATCCGTGAGCCCATCATCTCCGCCAACATCCTCGTGCCCCAGGAATTTGTGGGCAACGTCATGACGCTGTGCCAGGAGAAGCGGGGCGTGCAGAAGAAGATGCTGTATCACGGCAGCCAGGTCGCGATGACCTATGAGATGCCACTCAACGAGGTGGTGCTGGATTTCTTCGATCGGCTCAAGTCTTCCAGCCGCGGCTATGCCTCCTTCGATTATGCTTTCGAGCGTTTCCAAGGGGCACCGCTCGTGAAGCTCGACCTGCTC
>DASUBN010000178.1:0-6933 GCA_035763245.1 Gammaproteobacteria bacterium
TCTGCGAGGAAGGGGCGACACAGCTCTTCAAGCCCCTGCGCAGCAATGAGCTGATCCTGGGAGCGGTGGGCTTGTTGCAGTTCGATGTGGTCGCCTACCGGCTCAAGGAGGAGTACGGCGTGGAATGTGTGTTCGACAGTATCCCCGTGGCCACCGCCCGCTGGGTGGACTGTGACGACGAGAAGAAACTGGAGCAGTTCCGGGACAAGGCCTTCGACAACCTCGCCTTGGATCACGCCGGCAGCCTGGTGTATGTGGCGCCGACCCTGGTGAACCTGCAGCTCACCCAAGAGCGTTGGCCCGAAGTGCGCTTCCGTAAGACTCGGGAACACGGTGTCGAGACTGCCTTGGCAGCGTAATTCTCATGCTAGGCTAAGCCACCGTATTCAGGGGGTGATGCATGTTGAATTTGAGCCGCAAGGTCAAAGGCTGGGCCCTTTACTATTGGGGCAACCATGCCTTCACCACCGCGATCATCACGGTCTTCTTCCCCATCTTCTTCAAGGATTATTGGAACCACGGTGTCGATGCCAGCGTCAGCACTTTCAGGCTGGGCCTCGCCAACTCCGGCGCCAGCCTGATCGTGGCCCTGTCGGCTCCCATCCTGGGTGCCATCGCTGACAAGGGTGGTCACAAGAAGCGTTTCCTCATCAGCACCGCTTTCCTCGGTGCCCTGATGGCCTTCGCCTTGCATTTCGTGGGTCTCGGTCAATGGCAGTGGGCCATGGCTTTCTACATGGCGGGCTCGGTCTTCTATTGGTGGGGCAACGTATTCGGCGATTCCATGCTGGTGAGCGTGGCGGAACCGGGTAAGTTCGACATGACCTCCGCCATCGGTTATTTCTCAGGTTACCTGGGAGGCGGGCTGTTCCTCGTGCTTGGCGTGCTCATGAGCCTGAAGCCCCACCTCTTCGGCCTGGCGGACGCCGCCGCAGCGGTGAAGGTGATCCTCATGCTCACTGCGGGCTGGTGGTTGCTGTTCTCCATCCCGCTGTGGTTCTGGGTGCCGGAACCCCCGGGAGAACGCGAGAACGTGACCGTCTCCGTGGCGCGGGGTTTCAAGCAGCTGGCGGAGACCTTCCGTCACGTGCGCAGCTACAAACCCGTGTTCATGTTCCTCATCGCCTACTGGGTGTATATAGACGGCGTCAATACGGTCATCCAAATGGCCGTCGACTATGGCAAGGCCATCGGCTTCGGCACCAGCGACCTGATCCTGGCGGTGCTGCTGGTGCAGTTCGTGGGCGTGCCGGCCGCGCTCATGTTCGGCCGCATCGGAGAGCGCATCGGCCCGAAGCACGGCATCTTCCTCGGCCTCGCCGTCTACGTGTTCGTGTCGGTGTTCGCCGCCTTCATGCACACCGCTTGGCAGTTCTACCTTTTGGCGGCCATGGTGGGGTTGGTGCAGGGTGGGGTGCAGCTCTTGAGCCGCTCCTACTATGCCCGCCTCGTGCCCAAGGAACGGGCCGGGGAGTTCTTCGGTTTCTACAACATGCTGGGCGAGTTCGCCGCCATCATCGGCCCGGTGCTCATCGGCACTGTGAGCGTCATGACCGGTAGCCCGAGAATATCCATCCTCTCGGTGATCGTGTTGTTCGCCGTGGGTGCCGCGTTGCTCACGCGCGTCAAGCTGGACGCGGCCGCGAAGGCTTGAAGGCGCGTACCAGCCGGCCGAACTCACGAAGGTCACCCTCGTCTAGGTAGCGTAGCCCGATGTAGCAATCGGTGATGGCAAGCACCTCGCGCTCCAGGTCGGGGCGCTCCCGCGCCACCCGCCTAGCGTAATCCAAGGGGCCCTCGTGAGGCGCACGCCCATAGCCCAGCCGCGCCAGGCGCGCGCAGAAGCGGGCGTAGTCCTTTATCACCGGTGCCATCGCGGGCCGGCGGCGCTCCCACAGGAGATACAGCCAGAACCCTCCGAGGGTGAGGACGATGCAGCCGCCCAAAACCAGGGCGAGTTGCAACCAGTCCCCGTAGTCGAGTCCCACTTTCTTGTAGAAACGCTCCTGTAGTTCGGGACCGTAGGCCAGCACCCACTGGTTCCAGCCGGTGTTGAGCGCGTCCCAGCTATTGCGTATCTCGCCGAACCAGGGATGCGTAACGTAGAAGGCGCCGGCAGCCTCGTCCGGCAAGGCATCCTCCATGCCTCGTTCCACCCGCGTCGGATCCACCGCCGCAGTGGGGTCCACCCGCACCCAACCTTTACCGTTCAGCCAGACCTCCGCCCAGGCATGGGCATCCAGCTGGCGTATCACGTAGTAGCCGTCCAGCGAGTTGAGGGTGCCGCCCTGGTAGCCGATGACCACGTGGGCTGGGATGCCGGCGGCGCGCATGAGAAAGACGAAGGCGCCGGCGTAGTGCTCGCAGAAACCCTTGCGGGTATCGAACAGGAACTGGTCCACCCGATCATCGCCGGTGATCACGCCAGGCTGCAGGGTGTAGGTGAATTTCTCATCGTGGAACATGGTGAGCGCGTCCTGCACCACCTCTTCGGGCGACTTCGCCGTGCTGCGCCATTGCGTCGCGAGCGCATGGGTGCGCGGATCGTCGTTGGGTAGCGCGAGATCGCGGTGCAGCATCCAGCGGGGCGTGTCGGCGCCATAACTGGAATCCGTGTAAGAGGTGGCCCTATAGAGCATGCGCTGGGTTATAGGTGTGCGCGTATCGATCTCGTAGCTCGCCGAAAGGGTCGTATCCTCGGGGATCTTCGACGGCAGATCCAGGGCGTACAGCACGGAAAGGTTGGTGGGTTCCAGGGTCACCTGATAGCCGATGGGCTGGTTGCGGGCGTCGACCTGGAGTTGCCGGCGCCAGGGTAGATTGCCGCTGCTCCAGGTCTTGCCGTCGTAGTAGTGCAGTACCATGGCGCGCCAATACAGGGCACTGGGAGGTGGCGCGGCGCCGTCGAACCTCACCCGGAAGGCGATGTCGTCCGATTGCGCCAACTCACTCAAATCCCCAGGTGACATGCTGCCGGAGAGGCCGGTGACGCCGGAATGCTTCTGTGCCGCGAAGCCCCAGAGGGGCCCGGAGATGCGCGGGAACAGCAGGAACAACACCGCCGCCAGCGGCAGCGCCGGCAGCAGCAGCCGCCCGGTGGCGCGGATCGAAGTCCGCAGGCTGCGTTCGCTGTCCGGGTGCGCCACGTTGAGCAGCGCCACGGTAGTGAGCCAGACCGCCGGGATCATGTAGAGGGCAAGCGGCACCGTCTGGTCGTAAAGGAAGTTGGCGAGACCGATGAAGTAGGCGGTGATCATCACCAGGAAGTAGTCCCGGAGCCCCTTCGATTCCATGAGCTTGAGGGTGGCGAGCAGGAGCAGTAACGCCGCACCCGGTTCGGGGCCGTTGATGGTGCGGTAGGTGATGAGCACACAGGCGAGCACGCCGATGGCGAGCGTCATGAGCAGCCGGCGGGAAGGCAGCTTCCAGCCGCGCCAGGTGCAGGCCATGCGCCAGAGAGCGAGCAGCGCAGCCACGGCGGTGATCCAGGCGGCGATGTTGGGGACATGGGGCGCAGCCATGGCACCGAGCGCCAGCAGCGACCAGCCCAAGCGCTGGCGGTCCATGCGCCGCTCGTAGTCCAGCGGCAGTTCCATGTTCATGGATCCAGGTCCAGGCCGTAGAGGGCCAGGGCCTTGAGACAGCGGTCACGTTGGTCTTGACCCGCGGCCGGCGGGATCCGGATGCCCGGGAGTTTGAGGCCGTAAGTCAGGTCTTCGGTGTGGGCCTCCAGTACCCAGCGACAGAGCACCGAGAGCCGCGCTTCTTCGGCCAAGGCCGGCAACGCGGCCCAGTCGAACCACCGGGCCTCCTCGCCGGTGCCGGAGAAGCGCTTGGTGAGGAGTTCCTGTTCCCGGGCCGAGGCCTTCCACGCTATGCGGCGCGGCGAATCCCCGGCTTGATAGGCCCTCAGACCGCTGAAGTCGTCTTCGCCTTGGTCGTTGGGCCGGCCGAGACCGCGCCCGCCCAAGGGCTCCGGCATCGATGGGGCATATTCGGCGGGTGCCGGGTACACCAGCACTTTCCAGTCCATATATACCCAACTCCAGGCGCGGAACAGTCCTAGCGGGTAGGTGGTCTCCACCGACAGGCGTCCGATGGGTTGCCAGCCGCGCTTCTGAGTGGCGAGGGGCACCGGGGCCAGGTCGTCGGAGGCGGCGTGGATGTCGCTTGTGATGGTGCGCTCATCGTCCTCGGCGCCCAGGGTCACGGCGGTGCGCGGCTGTTTACCCGCATTGGCTACCTTCACCTGGAACCGCGCCGTCTCGCCGGCGAACACCGGTGACACGCTTACAGCGTCGAGTTCGAGGCCCAGGAGATTCGCGTGGGTGGCGTTCATGGCGACCATGCCGAGGGAGGCCAGCAGGAACACCAGCATGAAGCCCATGCTGTTGGCGTAGTTCATGGACGCCAGCAGCATCACGAACACCGAGAAGCCGAACAACAAGCCCTGGCCGGTGGGCAGGATGTAGAGGCGACGTTGGGCGATGGTCACGCGCCGGCTGTCGGGACCCTGGCGGTTGCGCGCCCATTCCCGCATGCGGCGCCGGAACCGTGCGCGCAGCGCGTTGAACATGGTGCCTAGGGGATGGGGATGGCGGTCAGGAGATCGCGGGCCACTTGGGCAGGAGGCGGCGCCTCGTTGCCGCCGCGGGGGCGGAGGCGATGGCCCACGACGCCCGGCAGCACTGCCTGCAGGTCTTCCGGCAGCACGCCTGACCGACCAGCCAGCAGTGCCCAGGCCTGGGCCGCATGCTTCAGACCGAGCGCGGCGCGTGGCGAAAGGCCGTTCTCGTAACCCGCAGCGTTGCGGGTGTAACTCACCAGCGCCTGCAGGTAGTCGAGCAGCGCATCGGAGACGTGGACGCGGGAGACCGCCTCGCGCAGCACAGCCAGGTCGCGCGGTTCGAGCGTAGGCTGCAGCCCGGCGAGCAGCTCACGGCGGTCACGCCCGCTCAGGAGTTCGCGTTCCGCCTCCGGACCCGGGTAACCGAGCTCGATGCGCATCAAGAAGCGATCGAGCTGCGACTCGGGTAAGGGGAAGGTGCCCACTTGGTGCAGCGGGTTTTGGGTGGCGATCACAAAGAATGGCTGCGGTAGGATCCGGGTCTCGCCATCCACGGTCACTTGGCGCTCCTCCATGGCCTCGAGCAAGGCGCTCTGGGTCTTGGGCGTGGCGCGGTTCACCTCGTCGGCCAGGATGAGCTGCGCGAAGATGGGACCGGGATGAAAGCGGAAGCTCTCGGTCTGGCGCTCGAAGATCGAGGCACCGATGATGTCCGCCGGCAGGAGGTCGCTCGTGAACTGGATGCGCTGGTAGGAGAGCCCCAGCACCCGCGCCAGGGTGTGGGCGAGGGTGGTCTTGCCCACGCCCGGGATGTCCTCGATCAGCAGGTGCCCGCCTGCCAGCAGGCAGGCGAGGCAAAGGCGGATCTGCGCGTCCTTGCCGAGCACGATGCGGTTGGCTTCCGCCAGCGCCTGCTCAAGCTTGCGCATCTGGACGAGGACCCGGTTGTCCGCCGTCACGGCCTTGGTATCCGCGACCATCATTGCCCTCCGGCGCTCAGCGCGCCCGGGTCACTTCTCCGCCGCTTTGCGGCGGCCCTGGGAGCGCACATAGGCTTCGATGCCGGCGGCGCGCAACAGTTCCCGGTGGATACGCGAGACGCGCTCCACCTGTCCCTTGGCCGGGAAGCGCTCGTAGAAGCCCTCGGCACGGAACTGGCGTTTCTGCTCAGTCCAGGGGCTCAAACGCTTGGTCCAGCGCTCCAGGCGGCCGTTCTCCGGGGTCGCGTCCTGGGGGGCCAGGTCCGCGCAGACGCGAATCAGCGCCTTCAGGGTCACCGAGGTGGTGATCATGTAGGAGTTGTGCCCCCAGGTTTCGCCCCAGACGGCTTCGGCGGCCTTGAGGAAATCACGCACGATGCGGTAGAAGCGGTCCACTTCCTTCTGGTCGCCGCCGCGGCGCTCGATGGCCTTCCAGTCGGCGCTGATCCAGCGGTTGAGCTCGTTGAAGAGCTCTGCCTGCAGGATCCACTTCTGGCGCTGGGCTCGGCCACCCAGGCGGTTGATGCGGTAGCGCAGCGGGCTGTCGCCCTCGGAATAGAGCTTCTCCACCACGTGAGCCGCGAACTTCTTCTCCGGGGCCGCCCACGACACTCTTTCATACAGGTCTATCAGATGGCTCTTGTTGATGCGGGTCGGCGTGGAGTTGATGATGACGAACATCTCCGTGGCGAAGTCCTCGCTCTTGCCGTCGAAGATCACGCAAGGTACGTGGATGGTGCGGGCCTCGCCCGGCCGGTCCTTGCGATAGAAGTTGAGCGCCGCCAGGCGGTGCTGACCGTCTATGATGAGGTACTTGCCCTTGGGTTCCTGCAGGTGGCCCACGCTCTCGAAACCCTGCATGGGCTCGAAGTCGAGCCGTTCGTTGGTGAACAAGAGCACCGTGCCGGGGATAGGCGGCTGGCTCGCCGCGGTCTCGTAGAAGTTCTTCAGGGCCGCCACCTTGGCCCGGCCCAGCTGGCGCTGGAAGGCTTTGTCGGAGTGCTCGATATGGCCGATGAACTCGGCTATCTCGTCGCCTTCCGCTACCTTCTCCGGGGCGATCTGCTCTCCCTCGCCATAGAAACGGCTGATGAAGCGGACCTTGGCCAGCAGGTCCTCCACGGGGTAGGCCGCGAAATAGAACACGCCGTCTTTCTGGCGGACTTGGGTCGCGAGCATGGACGTTCCTTTATTCCTGGGCCGTCCATCATAAAGGGCACGGCAGGCTTTGCCCACCGCGTCCCGACAATTGCTGCTGGAATCAGCCGCTTACCACCGCCAGCCGCTCTCGTTGGGCCTCGAGCTGGCCGAGAGCCGCGCGCATCTCCTCGGCACGGGCCCGTTCCTTAGCCACGACCTCTTGTGGGGCCCCTTTGACGAAGGAAT
>DASUBN010000179.1:0-6633 GCA_035763245.1 Gammaproteobacteria bacterium
TCATGGGGGTGGCTTGGCCGCCCGCCGGGAGCTTGGTCTCCCACAGCAGCTTGCCCGTGTCGGTGTCGAAGGCGCGCAAGCGGTCGTCCAGGCTCGCGGCGATGAACACGAGGCCGCCGGCGGTGACCACGGGCCCGCCCAGGTTGGGCATCCCCAGGTTCATGTGGATATACGGCGTGTCACCGAGCGGGATCTGCCACTTGATGGTGCCGTGCACCATGTCCACGGCGGTGAGCTTGCCCCAGGGCGGCTTCACGCAGGGGATGCCCAAGGACGACATGAAGGTGCGGCGGCGCATGGCATAGGGCGCGCCGCGCATGCGGCCGAACTCATATGAGTCGTACTGCGGATCCATGGCTTCCGTCATATAGTCGGCCCTCGGCACCAGCGCCACCAGGAACGGCAGGTCCATGGTGTTGGCGATGGCGAGCTGGCGCTCGGGGTCGAAGGCGATGCCGCCCCAGTTGGAGCCGCCGGCGTTGCCCGGCAGCATGATGGATTCCTTGGTGCTGGGCGGCTGGAAGATGCCCTCGGAGCGGTCCGCTTCGATCTTCTTGCGACAGGCGCGGGTATCGAACCAAGCTATGCCCCAGGCGTCGTCGGGCGTGAGCGGCGCCTGGCGCACGAGGGCGGGCGGCGCAGAGGGAATCGGTTGGGTGGGCGACGGGGTCTCCCCCGGCACCGCGTCCTGGGGCACGGGCTTCTCCACGATGGGGAAGAGGGGGGCGCCGGTCTCCCGGTCTAAGGTGTAGAGGAAGCCCGTCTTGGTGGCCTGGATCAGCGCCGGCACCTCCTTGCCGTCGTGCATCAGGTCCACGAGCGTCGGCTGCGAGGCCAGGTCGTAGTCCCAGAGGTCGTGGTGCACGAGCTGCCGGCCCCAGACGAGCTTGCCGGTGTCCCCGTCCAGGGCCACCACGGAGTTGGCCCAGCGGTTGTCGCCGGGGCGCTCGCCGCCGAAGAAGTCCGGGCTCGCGGAACCGGTGGGCACGAACACCAGGTGCCGCGCCGCGTCCACCGAGAGCGGCGCCCAGGCGTTGGCGGCGCCGGTGACCTTGGCCCCCTCTGGGCTCCACTCCTTGTACACGGGATTGGAAGGGTCGCGGGGAATCGGGTCCCAGCTCCACAGCAGCTTGCCGCTCCTGGCGTCGAAGGCGCGCACGATGCCGAGCTCCAGCTGCACGGCGCGGTTGTCGCCGATGGAGGAGCCCACGATCACCTTGCCGTCCAGGATCGCCGGCGGCGAGGTCACGAGATAGTCGCGCCATTCGCTGTCGGCGCCCTCTTTCCAGTTCACATCCCTGAGCAGGTTCACCGCACCCTGGGCACCGAAGTCCGTGCAGAGCTTGCCCGTGGCGGCATCCAGGGCCAGCAACCGGCCGTCCAGGGTGGGGGCGTAGAGGCGCGCGTGGCAGGCCGCCGTGGCCGGCGTCGAATCGTCCACCCACAGGGACACGCCCCGGGACACGCCGTCGGAATAATGCAGGTCGTCGCGGTTGTGCGAATCGTAGCGCCAGCGCAGGGCGCCCGTGGCCGCGTCCAGGGCCACCACGTTGGTGCCCGGGGTGGTGAAGTACAGGGCGCCGTCGTAGAGGATGGGCGTCGCCTCGAAGGCCGACCGGGACCAGTCCTTCACGCCCTGGCCGAGTTCGCCGGTGCGGTAGATCCACGCGACCCGCAGGTCCTCCACGTTGCCGGTGTTGATCTCTTTCAGGGGCGAATAGCGCATGCCGCCCGCGTCGCCGCCGTAAGCGGGCCAGCCGGCGTCGCCGGGGGCGGCGGAGGCCGCCGCGGTCAGCAGGGCCGAAAAGCACAAGACCAGTATCCTGTTCATGGGCGCACTCCTCGATGGGACGGCCCAAACTCTAGGCGCGAGATTACGGGTCCGCCATCGGGAATGGGACGAGCGGCGCGATCCTGGGACGAGCGGAGCCGACCCGGTGACGGGGAGTCACTGGAAAAGATGATTGAGACGGTTGCGATAACGCCGGCTGAAATTGACGAAGCTGCCGTCCTTCAAGACGATGCGGTAATCCCCGTGGTCCCAGGGCTGGATCTCCCGGATGCGGTCGATGTTGACCACGTGGGCCCGGTGCACCCGCGCGAAGCGCTGCTCGTCCAGGCGCTTCGCCAGTCCCTCCAGGGATTCCCGCAGCCGGTAGCTCTGGCCGCCGGCGTGGATCAGCACGTAGTTGCCGTCCGCCTCGATGCGGTCCACCTCACCCAGGTCGAGGATGAACTCCCGGTTGAGCTTGCGCACCACGAGCCGCTCCAGCGGCACGTCCCGGGATGACGTGTCCCGGGGCGCGGCGTCCCCAGCCGAAGCCTCGCGCGCGTCCATCCACAGGCCGTAGAAGCGGAACGCCAAGAGCCCCGCCATGATGAGCCAGTAGGCCACGAAGTCCTTGCGGTATTCGTAGAACCAGTTTGGCCACCAGGCGCCGAAGTCGTAACGCTCGCCCATGAGCCGATAGACGGCGTGCCGGAGGCCCACCATGCCGGTCACGTGGGCGAGGGAGATGGGCAGGGTCGCGATCAGGTGCGCCGGCAGGTTCTTCAGCCAGCTCGCGCCGCTCAAGGGATAGCGGCCGAGCCACCAGTACATGGCCGGGATGAGCAGCCACAGGCAGAAGCAGCTGCTGGATTCCCAGGTGAGCGGGCGCCAGAAGTCGATGTGGCCGCCGCCACGGGCGTAGTCGTACACCGTGCTGTAGGTGTTGGAGAGCGCCGCCGCGCCCAGGAGGGCGGCGAAGAAGGCCATCTGCCAGGGGAAGAGCCGGCGGGCGGTGGCGGGCTTGAGGTCGTGGACAGCGTCGGACATGGCCGCGCCATGATAGCGCAGGCCCAGAAGCGGGGACGGGCACCATGCCCGCCCCCGCATCAACTCACTTCTTCGGATCCAACTCCGGCAGGCCCGCCTGCTTCAACTCCACGTTCAGGGGCGGGATGGATTCCTGGTCGTGCCGCCACAGGGCGAGGGCGGTGACGGCCTTCGCCTTCTGCTCGGCGAAACCCTTGAGCGCGTCGGGCGTGGGGGCGCCGTCGGCGTTCTCCACCGCGCCCTGCAGCGCGTCGAAGGCCTGGCTCACATAGGCGAGACTGCCCACCTGCTCCGGCTTGCCGCCGGGCTGCCCGTAGCCGGGCGGCACCGCGTGCATCTCGGTGTCGGCGGAGATCTGCTGCTCCAGTGCCTTGAGCCGCGCCGCCAGATCCGCCGGGGCCTTGGCCTCGGCCGCTTCGAGCTGCTTCAGGGTGCTGCTCACGTGGTCGCCCGCCGCCGCCAGCGCGGCCCGCTGCGCCTCAACCTGCAGCGCCAGGGCCTGCTGCCGGGCGAGGTCCTTCCCGCTCACCTTCACCCGCGGGTCGTTCAGCACCGTCAGCGGCTGGGTATAGGACTTGCCGTCCACGGTGAGCTTCACCCGGTACTCGCCCGGCAGAGCCCAGACTCCGTCGGAACCCAGCGCCTCGGGTGCGGCCAGATGCAGGTCCCACACGAAGCGGTGCATGCCGGCGGCGGCCGAGGGCGGGGCCGGCTTCGCATACCACTCGGGCGTGCCGTTGATCTCGCTCAAGTCAGGCGCCGCGTGCTTGTCGGCGCTGGAGTAGTGCCGCAGCGTCTTGCCGTGCCCGTCCAGGATGTCGAGGGTCACGGCGCCCGTGGCGGCGTCCTTGAGCCAGTAGTCCAGCACCGCGCCGTCCGGCGGATTCTTCGCTCCGGGCTCGTCGGCGTGCATGGGCGTGCCGGTGAAGCCCGGCAGATGCAGGCGCACCGCGTTGTCCGGCTTGAACAGCACCGCGGCACCGTCCACGGCGCCCACCTGGCGCAGGGCCGAGATGCCGTCCAGCACCCAGAAGGCGCGGCCGTGGGTGGCGATCACGAGGTCATCGTTGTACTTGTCGTGATGCACGTCGATGTCGCGGATCGAGGTCACGGGCAGGTTCTGCTGCAGGCTCTGCCAGTGGGCGCCGTCGTCGAAGGAGACGTAGATACCGCGCTCGGTGCCGGCGTAGAGCAGGCCCTTCTTCAACGGATCTTCGCGCACCACGTTCACGAAACTGCCGTCCGGGATACCGTCCGTGATGAGGTCCCAGTCCTTGCCGCCGTCACGGGTGCGGTAGATATAGGGCTTGTAGTCGTCCAGGCGATGCCGGTCCACGGCCGCGTAGGCCGTGTCGGCGGAGTAGTGCCCGGCCTCGATGATGCCCACCTTGGACCAGGGCGTGAGCGCCTTAGGCGTCACGTCGTCCCAGTGCTTGCCGCCGTTGCGGGTGCGCCAGATGAGCCCGTCGTCGGTGCCCACCCAGATGTCGTCGGCGGAGAAGCGTGACGGCGCGATGGCGTAGATCACGCCGCGGCGCGGACCCGTGTTCGCGGTGTCGGCGGCGGTCGTCGCGTCCAGGTTCGACGGCACCGTGAGGGTCTTGCGGGTGAGGTCGGGGCTCAGCAGCGCCCAGTGCTTGCCGCCGTCGCGGGTGCGGAACAGGTACTGGTTGCCGAAGTAGAGGGCGTGCGGATCCTTCGGCGAGAAGGCGAGCGGCAGGGTCCAGACGCTGCGGTAGATCTCGGGGTAGGCGAGCGTCGGGTCCACGTCCGCGGTCTGCTGGCTCTTCAAGTCGAGCTTGTCCACGGTGCCCCCGTATACCAGGTCCGGGTCCAGCGGATCCGGCGCGATGGTGCCGCTCTCGCCGCCCGCGGTGATCTCGTGGAACTGCGTCATGTTGATGCCGTCGAACTTGTTGTCCGAGCGGCTCGGCACCTCGGCGGCGCCGGAGTCCTGCTGCGCGCCGTAGACGTGGTAGGGGAAGCGGTGGTCGGTGATCACGTGGTAGAACTGGCCGGTGGGCTGGTTATACCAGGTGGTCCAGGTCTTGCCGCCGTTCTGGCTGATGATGGTGCCCTGGTCCACGCCGGCGATCATGCGCTCACCGTCGTCCGGATCGATCCACAGAGTGTGGAAGTCGTCGCCGGTGGGATCACCGAGGAAGGGCAGGAAGGTCTTGCCGCCGTCCGTGGACTTGTACATGGCGGTGTCGGAGACGTAGACCACGTCCGGGTCCTTCGGGTCCACGGCGATACCGCCGAAGTACCAGCCGCGGGTCCAGATGCGCTTGTCATCGGAGACGGGCTTGAAGCTCGCGCCCGCGTCGTCGCTGCGGTAGAGGCCGCCGTGGGCGGCGTCCACGAGGGCGTACACGGTGTCGGGTTTGCTGGGCGCCACGGCGAGGCCGATGTGACCCAGGCCCTCGGTGGGCAGGCCCTTCAATTCGCTCCAGGTGTCGCCGCCGTCCGTGGACTTGTAGAGCCCGCTGCCGGGGCCGTTGGACGGAGGATAGACGTTCCAGGGCGGGCGGCGCGTCTGCCAGAGGCTGGCGTAGACGGTGCGCGCGTCGGCGCCGAAGGCGAGGTCGATGGCGCCGGTGTTCGCGTCCTTATAGAGCACCTTCTGCCAGGTCTGGCCGCCGTCGCGGCTGCGGAACACGCCGCGCATCTCGTTGGGGCCGTAGGCGTGGCCGAGCGCCGCCACGTAGACCGTGTTGGCGTCGTTCGGGTCCACCAGCACCTTGCCGATCTGGTAGCTGTCCTCGAGGCCGATGTGCTTCCAGGTCTTGCCCCCGTCCGTGGACTTGTACATGCCGTTGCCGTAGGCGATGTCGGAGCGCATGTCCGCCTCGCCGCTGCCCACGTAGATGACCTTGGGATCCGAGGGGGCGACCGCCAGCGCGCCGATGGAGCCCACCGGCATGGAATCCATGATGGGCCGCCAGGTGCGGCCGGTGTCCTCGCTCTCCCACACCCCGCCGTCCACGGAGCCGAAATAGAAGCGCCTGCTGTCGCCGCGCACTCCCGAGACCGCCAGCACCCGGCCACCGCGGAAGGGGCCGATGAGGCGCCACTGCAGGCCGCCGTAGAGGCCGGGGTCCACGCCCGCGGCGTTGGCGGCGGTGAGGGCGAAGAGGAAAGACAGGCAGGCGAGACGGAGCTTCATGCGCAATCTCCAGGCGAGGGTGCGGTTAGAGACCATCGGGACGGGAACAAGTTGCCGGATGGAGCCAGATTCTAACGCCGCGTACGCCGGACGGACGGCGGTTACAGACGCCGGATAGGTCGCCTCGGGTCCATAATCCACAGGCCATGAACGTGCTGTTCCTATGCACCGGCAACTCCGCCCGCAGCGTCCTGGCGGAGGCCATCCTGAACGCCAAGGCCGAGGGGCGCTTCCAGGCCTATAGCGCCGGCAGCCACCCCCAGGGCACGGTGCATCCGCTCGCCCTCGCGGTGCTCGAGACCTGCGGCCTGCCCACCGCCGGGCTCGCCAGCAAGAGCTGGGAGCATTACGCCGGAGACGAGGCCCCGCACATGGACGTGGTGATCACGGTCTGCGACCAGGTGGCGGGGGAGGCCTGCCCCCTCTGGCCCGGGGCGCCGGTGAAGGTCCATTGGGGCCTGCCGGATCCGGCGGCGGCGCAAGGCACGGACGCCGAGCGCTTGGCGGCCTTCGCCGCCACCTTCACCGCACTCGAGAAACGCATCGACCTCTTGCTCGGCCTGCCGCTCGCTTTCCTGAGCCCCGACGAACTGCAGCAGCAGCTCGCCGCCATCCACTAGCGGGCCACATAGGGAAACTCTGAAAAATC
>DASUBN010000180.1:0-2315 GCA_035763245.1 Gammaproteobacteria bacterium
CGCCGAAGCCCGGTATCTATCCCATGGATCTCATGGGCGCGAAGTACAAGGACTATGAGGACCTGGTGGGCGTGCTGGACAAGGAATACGGCCGGCTCGACGGGCTGCTGCACAACGCCGGCATACTGGGCGAGCGCGCGCCCATCGAGCACCACGAGGTGCACGTCTGGCAGCAGGTGCTGCAGGTGAATCTCACGGCATCTTTCATGCTCACCCGCGCCTGCCTGGAACTGCTGTACAAGTCCAAAGACGCCACGGTGGTATTCACTTCCAGCGGCGTGGCACGCAAGCCGCGGGCATACTGGGGAGCCTATGCGGTCTCCAAGGCGGGTGTCGAGAACCTCGCTGCCATGCTCGCGGATGAGACCGAGTTCCGCAAGACGCTGCGGGTGAACAGCCTCAACCCAGGGCCGGTACGCACCGAGATGCGGCGCCTCGCCTTCCCGGCGGAGGATCGGGAAGCGCTCGCTACGCCCGAGAGCATCATGGGAACCTATCTCTATCTGCTGGGTCCAGACAGCAAAGGCGTCACCGGGCAGCAGTTCGACGCCCAGTAGCCCTCGCGCTCAGGCGCCGCAGTCCTGGTCCTGATCCAGGTGTTGCTGATGGCGGGTCCGGTTCTCCTGCTCCGCTTGATCGAGCTGCCCTGTATTGTCGTAGACGATGATCACCACGTCGTGGATGCTTTGGCCAGCGAGGCCCTGGGCCACGCTCCCGTAGTCCGCGTTCTTGACCGCGTTCAGCGCCGCCCTGTCCAGCATGGCGTCGCCGCTCGCCGTGGTGATGTGCACGTTATCGACCCGGCCGTCCTGGTAGTCGTAGGCGACGCTGGTGACGCCGGTGGCGGGCCGTTCCAGGAGTTGCTGGGGATACTTCAGGGCGGCGTCGATGAGCTTGTGCAGCTTGGCCTTGAAGGCCCTAAGCTCGGCGCAACTGTAGGCCGGCTTGGGTGCAGCCGCGGGGATGGGGATGCTGACTGCGACGGGAGCAGATGTCGGCACCGGCGCATCGGCATAGGCGGCACCGGTGCTCAAGAGGATCCACAGACCGAAGGTTCCCTTCATGACTCCCCTCAGCCGAAGAGCGACGGACCCGATTCTAGCCCGGATGTCAGCCTTTGCGGGGTTTGCGGCGCGGCCTGCTGAGGGTGATCTTCTTGCGGAATCCGGGTTTGGGTCGCGGTGCGGCGGCCGGCATCTTGGCGGCGGCCAGCAATCCGCCCACCTCTTCTTCCGTGGCGTCGCGCCAGGTTCCCCGCGGCAGGTTGCGGGGCAGGCCCAGGCTCCCAAAGCGCACCCGGATGAGCCGGCTCACGGTGAGGCCCACCGCTTCCCACAGGCGGCGCACTTCCCGGTTACGGCCTTCCTTCAGGGTGACGTGGTACCAGTGGTTCGCTCCTTCTCCGCCCGCGTCGCGGATGTCGTCGAAGGCAGCCGTGCCGTCCTCCAGCTTCACGCCGCGCTTAAGCAGCGCGAGCTGCTCGTCGCTGACCTGGCCCAGCACCCGTACCGCGTATTCCCGCTCGATCTCGGACGAGGGGTGCATGAGCTTGTTGGCCAGCGCCCCGTCGTTGGTGAAGATGAGGAGCCCCGAGGTGTTGGTGTCGAGCCGGCCCACGGAAACCCAGCGGCTGCCGCGCAGCCGCGGTAGGGCCTCGAATACCGTGGGACGCCCTTCCGGGTCCTTGCGGGTGGTGAGTTCGCCTTCCGGCTTGTGGTAGAGGATGACGCGGCGGCGGGTATCGCCGCTCCGCTCCAGGGCCTTCACCGGCTTGCCATCCACGCTCACCCTGTCCGCAGGGCCGACGCGGTCTCCGAGCTTGGCGGGCTTGCCGTTGACGCTGACGCGCCCGGCGGCAATCCAGCCTTCTATCTCACGCCGCGAACCCAGACCAGCCGCGGCCAGAACCTTCTGCAGACGCTCGCCGCTTTCGCCGTCGGCGCCCATCAGTGGGTGGTGACGCCGGCTTCCGCGTCATCATCCATGGCGGCGGCCTCGTCATCCGCGAGCCGGGGCGCGGCCACGGGCACCGGGGCGGGCGCCGGCATGCCGTTCATGTCGCCCAAGTCGAGCTCGGCGTTGATGCTCTCGATGTCGCGCAGCTGCGCCAGGGTCGGGAGCTCGTCCAGGCTCTTCAGGCTGAAATAGTCCAGAAACTCCTTGGTGGTGCCAAACATCTCCGGGTGACCGGGAACGTCGCGGAGCCCCACGACCCGGATCCAGCTGCGGTCCTGCAGGGTGCGCATGATGTGGGTGCTCACGGTGACGCCGCGCACGTCCTCGATCTCGCCGCGGGTGATGGGCTGGCGGTAGGC
>DASUBN010000181.1:0-4191 GCA_035763245.1 Gammaproteobacteria bacterium
AGCGCCCATGCCAAGTACCTGGTGGCCAACCCCACCCAGAAGATCCGCATCGAGGGCTATACCGACGAGCGCGGCACCGTTGAGTACAACATCGCGCTGGGTGACCGCCGTGCCCAGGCCGTGCGCCGTTACATGTTGTTCCAGGGCGTGAAGCCTGAGCAGATCGATACCGTGAGCTACGGCGAGAGCCATCCGGCCGACCCGGGCCATGACGAGGCCGCCTGGGCCAAGAACCGCCGCGCCGTGATCGTGTACCTGAGATGAGCACGCTGCGCACACTCCTCATGATCGCCGGACTTGGCACCCTGCTCGCAGGGTGCCAAGTCCGTGATGACGACCCTTACGCGGTACGGCAGCGCGAGCTGGAGGCCAAGGTAGGCCAATTGGAGCAGGTGTTCAAGAACCAGAGCCTGCAGGGCATGTCGCAACGCATCGACGGCCTGCAGGACCAGCTCGAGAAGCTGCGTGGCGACGTGGAGGTGCTCGAGCACGATCAGGAGCTGGACAAGAAGCAGCAGCGCGACCTGTACCAGGACCTGGACAAGCGGCTGCAAAAGCTGGAGATGGGCCTGGGTACCGCTCCGGCGCCGACAAGCACCACGCCGGCGCAGGTGGCGCCTATGGGTAACGGCGCCGACGAGGGCGCTTACCAGAAGAGCTTCAACCAGTTGAAGGATGGCCGCTTCAGCGATGCCATCAAGGGATTCAAGTCCTTCCTCAAGCAGTATCCTGACAGCACGCTGGTGCCGAACGCCGTGTTCTGGACCGGCGAGGCCTATTATCAGATGAGCGACTTCGACACCGCGCTCGCCACCTTCAAGAAGGTCGTCAAGGCGTACCCGACCTCCTCGAAGGTTCCTGACGCGCTGCTCAAGGTGGGTTACTGCCAGTACGAGCAGCAGCAATGGAAGAGCGCCCGCCAAACCCTCAACAGCGTGGTGCAGAACTATCCCAACTCCAGCGCCGCGGCGCTCGCTACCCAGCGCCTGCAGCGCATGCAGGACGAGGGGCACTGACGGCAAGTGAGCGGGGCAGAGGCAGCCAGCCGGCCGCAACGGCGGGACTATCTACCAGCCGGTGAACGGCTGCGGATCACGGAGATCTTCCATTCCATCCAGGGCGAGGCGGACAGTGTTGGCTGGCCGACGGTGTTCGTGCGCCTCACCGGCTGTCCGCTGCGCTGCGGGTACTGCGACACCGCCTATGCCTTCCACGGCGGCGAATGGTTCTCGTTCGACGAAGTGCTGAGCCGGGTGGCGGGACATGGCGCCCGCCACGTGACCGTCACGGGCGGCGAGCCCTTGGCTCAGAAGAACTGCGCGGATTTATTGAAGCGGCTCTGCGACGCCGGCTACGCGGTCTCCCTCGAGACCAGCGGTGCCCTGCCCATCGCGGGCCTGGACCCGCGGGTGGTGCGGGTGATGGACCTTAAGACCCCGGGCTCAGGCGAGTCGGCCCGCAACCTGATGGCGAACCTGGACGACCTGCGCCCGAGCGACCAGGTGAAGTTCGTGATCTGCGACCGGGCCGATTACGAATGGTCGCGAGCCCTCGTGGTCGAGCACGGACTTGCGGCGCGCTGCCAGGTACTGTTCTCGCCCAGCTACGGGCAACTGCACCCGCGGGAGCTGGCGGACTGGATACTGGTGGACAAGCTGCCGGTACGCTTGCAGGTCCAGCTCCACAAATACCTGTGGGGCAATGTCCCAGGGCACTGATCCCGGTAACGATGAAGAAGGCTGTCATACTCCTCTCGGGCGGGCTCGACTCCGCCACCTCCCTCGCAGTGGCGCGACGCGATGGCTATGCCTGTTACGCCCTGAGCTTCGCCTATGGCCAACGACATGCAGTAGAACTCAAAGCGGCGGAGCGGGTGGCCTCGGCGCTGCGCGCTGCAGAGCACAAGACCGTGAACCTAGATCTCTCCGCCATCGGCGGCTCCGCCTTGACCGACAGCCGCATCGCCGTGCCGGATCATCCCACCGAAGGCATCCCCGTGACGTATGTGCCGGCACGCAACACCGTGTTCCTGGCGGTGGCGGTGGGTTGGGCCGAGGTACTGGGCGCCTACGACATCTTCATCGGCGTGAACGCGGTGGACTATTCTGGATATCCGGATTGCAGGCCCGAGTTCGTGGCGGCTTTCGAGCAGGTGGCGAACCTTGGCACCAAGGCGGGAGTGCAGGGGCACAAGCTCCGCATCCACGCGCCCTTAAGCCAGCTCTCCAAGGCCGAGATCATCCGGCTCGGCACTGGGCTCAAGGTGGATTACGGCCTCACGGTGTCCTGCTATACGGCCGATGCGGCGGGCCGGGCCTGCGGGGTCTGCGACAGCTGCCGGCTGCGCCGCCGGGGGTTCCAGGACGCGGGCATCCCAGACCCCACCCGCTACCGCTGAAGGGTGTCTAATCGCTCCCGCATCCGCTATGATGCGCCGCTTTTAAGTAAAATATCCTTTCCCGACGGGGGGTTGGGACAGGCAAGAAAGCGAATTGATACAGGGATGTATCAACGCGTCGAGGCTCGGGGAGTCGCGAAGCGGCTGGATGGCCGGACAAGATGTCCGGACTGGTGGCTGTAAAACGGCCCGATATACGCCAGGGATGGCGCTACAGAGACAGTTATGAGGGCCGTTAGCTCAGTCGGTAGAGCAGCTGGCTTTTAACCAGTTGGTCGACAGTTCGAATCTGTCACGGCCCACCATCACCCCTCCGCCTCATGCGACGCGCCCCGCCTCTGGTAAAATATGCCGGTTTTTGGGGGTTACTGCGCCTTTTTAAGGGCGCGGCTTGCGTCACTGAATTCAGTAAAGAGGTCATAGTCCATGAACCTGCAGGAACTGGAGCGCATCGCGCACAAGATCGTGGCCAACCACCGGGGCATCCTGGCGGCCGACGAGAGCACCGGCACCATTGAGAAGCGCTTCAAGGGCATCGGTGTCGAGAATACCGAGGAGCACCGGCGCGCCTATCGCGACATGCTGTTCACGACCCCGGGGGTCGGCAAGTTCATCAGCGGCGTGATCATGTACGACGAGACCATCCGCCAGAAGACCAAGGCGGGCGTGTCTTTCGCCGAGGTGCAGGCCCAGCAGGACATGGTCCCGGGCATCAAGGTGGATAAGGGCGCCAAGCCCCTGGCCGGCGCGCCGGGCGAACTCGTGACCGAGGGCCTGGACGGCCTGCGGGAGCGGCTGCAGGAATACCACAAGCTGGGCGCCCGCTTCGCCAAGTGGCGCGCCGTGATCGACATCGGTGCCGGCATCCCCAGCGCCTATAGCATCCGGGTGAACGCCCAGGCCCTGGCCCGCTACGCGGCCTTGTGCCAGGAGCAGGGGATCGTGCCCATCGTGGAGCCGGAGGTGCTGATGGACGGCAGCCACGACATCGCCCGCTGTGAAGCCGTGACCACCGAAGTGCTGGAGACCGTGTTCCATGAGCTCGCGGCCCAGCACGTGGCCCTGGAAGGCATGCTGCTCAAGCCCAACATGGTGATCGCGGGCATGAAATCCCCGAAGCAGGCTTCCGTGGAAGAGGTGGCCCGGGAGACGGTGAAGGTGTTGAAGCGTTGCGTGCCGGCCGCGGTACCGGGCATCGTGTTCCTGTCAGGCGGCCAGAGCGAATTGGCAGCCACCGCCCATCTCAACGCCATGAACGCCCTGGGAGGCATGCCCTGGAAGCTCAGCTATTCCTATGGTCGTGCCCTCCAGCACAGCGCCCTCGAGGCCTGGGGCGGCAAGGACGCCAACGTCGGCTCGGGCCAGAAGGCCTTCTATCACCGCGCCCAGTGCAACAGCGCCGCCTGTGGCGGCACTTACAGTGCTCAGATGGAGAAGGCGGCCTGACGCTCTATAGGCGGTTTTAGGCTCTCTTTGAGCTTATCCGGCCAAGTCTACCGGACCTTCCCGGAGTCTGGCGGGTTAGCGTATGGTCAAATCCTGCTGTTTCATGGGGTTAAATAGGGGGTTTGGCATTAAGAATGCGTTGACGTCCTGACAGGGATGGCAGAAAATAGACTGGACCGTCCAGTCTAATTTTGCGATTGGGATGTATTCAGGGGACTTCGGCAGGCAGCCATGGCACACGCAAACGACAGCGCGTCGGAAAATGTCATCGAGATCAGCGGGCTCCGCTACCGCCAGGGCGAGAAGCGCATCTTCGACGGCCTGAACATCAACATCCCTCGCGGCAA
>DASUBN010000182.1:0-7537 GCA_035763245.1 Gammaproteobacteria bacterium
CCTCCACCAGCACCGAGAGCAGCACCGGAGAGCGGCCGAAGCCGATGGCCCGCAGGGTGGCGATCTCCGCAGCCCGGCTCGAGACCGAGTTGTACATGGTGTTCACGGCGCCGAAGATGGCGCCGATGCCCATGAGGACGGCGATGAATGCCCCGGCGGTGGTGATGAACAGGCTCATGGCCTGGGACTGTTCGGCGTAGAAATCCGATTCCCGCTCCACGCTGACCGAGAGCTGCGGGTTGCTGGTGAGCGCATCCTTGAACGGCTGGAAGGCCGCCGGCGAACTCAGCTTCGCGAACACCGACTCCAGCGAGCTGCCGCGCTTGTAGGCGGCCTGGAGCACCGTGAGATCGCCCCACACCTCGGAGGAATAGACGCCACCGTCATCGAACACCCCGACGATGTTCCACTGATAGGGGCCGGAATGGATGGTATCGCCCAGCTTGAAACCCTTGTACTCATGGGAAGCCCGCAGACCCACGATCACCTCGTTGAGGCCTGGCTGGAAGTTGCGGCCGGCCACGATATGCACCTTGTCGTGCACCAGGTAGGCATTGGGATCCACGCCCCGGAAAGGTACGTTGGCGTCCAGACCAGTGTCGATCTTGGGCGTGCTGAGTTGCACCAGGAGCTCGTCCGAGGCCAGGGGGCCACCGGCGGTCTGCTCCAGCCCCGGCGCCTCGGCTACCAGCTTGGCATCATTGACGCTCAGTACGCTGTTCACCTCGGCACCGGCGCCGCCACGCAGCACCACCACCACGTCCGGCGAACCGGACTCCTGCAGCGTCTGGTCGAAGCCATCCCGGATGGCGAACACCGCCACGAACACCATCACCACTCCGGCGAAGCCGATGACGGCCACCAGGGAGGAATCGAGCCGTCCCTTGAGGTTACCGAGGTTGAGTGCACAGACCGTATAGAGCTGATGTATCCAGCGCATGGCTCAGGCCCTCCTCAAAGCAGCGGCCACCTGTAGGCGCATGGCCTGGGCAGCAGGCAAGAGGCCGGCCAGCAGGCCGAGCAGGAACATCAGCAGGATGCCGAGGGCGAAACCTGCCGGCGGCGTGTGGAAGCCCTGTACGAAAGGCAGCTTCGCGCCGATACCCCCGGCGATGAAGGCGCCAAGCCCCAAACCCAGCAGCCCGCCCAGGAAAGTCACCAACAGGGACTCCATGAGCACCATGGAAGCGACGCCACGCCGACTGAAACCTAGGGCTTTCAGCACCGCGAGTTCGCTCACGCGCTCCCGGATCGACTGGGCCATGGTATTGGCGATCACCAGCAGCATGCTGAACAGCACGGCGCTGACGATGCCGGTGACGATCTTGCCGATGTTGCCCAGCATGGCGGCGAAGCTCTGCACGAACGCTTTCTCGCTGGAGGTCTTGGTCTCGGCGTCGGAATTGGCGAACATGTCGTCCACCTGCTTGGCGATGGCGCCGGCGCGGGCAGGGTCGGAGATCCGGAGCAGGAACATGCCCACCTGGTTGTTGCGGAAGGCGCGGGTGTCGTCCAGGTACTTGTAGTGCATCAGCAGCAGGTCCTCCTGGGCACCGCTGTAGATGCCGTCCACGGTCACATCCCAGGTGCTGTTGCCCTGCTTGTCACGCCAGATGTTGGAACGCAGCGGGATGTGATCCCCGACCCTCCAGCCGTAGCGCTTTGCCACCGCCGGACCGATGAGCACGCCCTGACGGTCGTGGAGCCAGGTCTGCACCTGGTCCGGGGGCAGGTGCATGTCGTCGTGCACGTCCAGATAGGTCTTCTCGTCCACGCCGAAGGCGGTGATGGGCTGGCGCGGGTCCTGGAAGTAGCCGCCCACCCATTCCTGCCAAGTCACCTCCGCCACGCCGGGGACGGTGGCGATGCGGTCAGCATAGTTGATGGGCATGGAATTTATGAGACCGACCCGGTTGGTGACCACCAGGCGGTTCGCGCCAGCCAGGTCCACGCCGCCTGTGAAGGCCTGATTCACGGCGCCGAGTATCGCGAACAGCATGAAGGCGATGAACACCGACAACAGGGTGAACACCGTACGCACCTTGCGTCGCATCAGGTTCGCCCAGAGGAGCGGGAGGTACTTCATTTATCCGCCTCCGTGGAGAGCCGGCCCTTGTTCATGTACAGGATGCGGCGCGCCCGGGCGGCAGCGTGGGGATCGTGGGTCACCATCACGATGGTCTTGCCCTGCTCCCGGTTGAGTGCCTGCAAGAGGTCTAGGATCTCGTCACCCGACTTGCGGTCCAGGTCGCCGGTTGGTTCGTCGCAGAGCAGCAGCAGAGGGTCGCCGACGATGGCCCGTGCGATGCCGACGCGCTGCTCCTGGCCGCCGGAGAGCTCGGCGGGCTTGTGCTTGGCCCGGTCGGCGATATTGGCGAGCGACAGCGCCGCCTGCACGCGTCGCTTGCGGTCAGCGGCCGAGAGACCGGTGAGCAGGAGCGGCAGCTCCACGTTGCGCTCCGCACTGAGCACCGGCAGCAGGTGATAGAGCTGGAACACGAAGCCCACGTTGTGGGCGCGCCAGCGGGCGAGCTCGGATTCGTTGTAACGGGCGATATCGGTGCCGGCGACCTCCAGGGTGCCGGCGGTGGGGCGGTCGATGCCGCCCAAGAGGTTCAGCAGCGTGGTCTTGCCGGAACCGGAAGGACCCATGAGGGCCAGGAAGTCACCCTGCGGGATGCTGAGGGAGAGGTTCTGCAGAACGTGCACCGTCTCGCCGCCGCGATGGTATTCCTTGGTGACATCGCGCAGCTCCACCAGGCTCTGGGCGTCGGATCGGGGGATGGGCTTCGGCATGCTCATGGATCGCTCCTCAAGAAGGTTCGCGTTCAATTCGGATTGGCTTCCCGCACACGGAGGCCGTCGGCGAGCGGTTTGTCGGAGGTGACCACCACCCTTTCGTCGGCGCTGACACCGGCGAGGACCTCCACGTCAGAACCCGTGGCGGCGCCCAGTTTCACGGCGCGGCGTTCCACGCGGCCATCTCGGTAGATGAAGACGTAGGGGGTGGCGCCGTCCTTGTGGACCGCCGCCTGGGGGATCTCGATGCGGCCGGCCGGCGCGCTCGCGGCGGCGCCCCCCTCGCCCAGGAACCAGACCTGGATGGACATCTGCGGCAGGATGCGCGGGTCGAGTCTGTCGAAGCCCACGCGCACCTTCACCGTGGCCTTGTCTCGGTCGGCGGTGGGGATGATGCTCACCACGTGGGACGGGATGTGCCAGGCCGGATAGGCGTCCAGCACTGCATCCACCTTCTGGCCCTCGTGCACGCGGCCGATGTAGGCCTCGTTCACGTCCACCTCGATCTCGAGGGAATTCATGTCCACCACAGTGGCGATGCCGGTGCGGGTGTTGCCGCCGCCGGCGGAGTTGGGGGAGATCATCTCGCCCGGCTGGGCGTCCTTGGATACCACCACTCCGGCGAAGGGGGCGCGGATCACGGTGTCGTCCAGGAGCTGTTGGTCCAGGGCCAGGCTGTTCCTGGCCACGCCCACCTGCTGGCGTGCGCCTTCCAGGGAAGCCTGCAGGCTCGCTTCCTTGGTGGCGGCGCCGTCCATGTCCGATTGGCTCACCAGATGCCGCGCGAACAGCGCCTTGGTACGCGTAAGGTCCCGTGCGGCATTGGCATGCTCCACCTCGGTCTCGTCGGCGAGCGCCTGGGCGGCCGCGAGCTGGCTCTTGGCCACATTGAGCTGGTCGAGGTCCGTCGAGTCGTCCAGGCGTGCCAACACCTGCCCCGCCTTCACGTGCATGCCCTCCTCGATGAGCACCTCGCGTACCTTGCCGGTGACCTTGGAAGACACCACTGCCTGCAGGCGCGGCACCACGTAGCCGGAGGCGTTCAGGAGCCGCGCGCCGGCGGTGCCATCCTGCACGGCGCGCGCCGCGGCGGTCTGCACCGATGTATAGGAGGGCTTGAACAGCAGCCAGGAGACGAGCAGCGACAGGCCCAGCACCACGGCGCCGCCGACGATGAGCCAGGGACGGGTGCGGCGCTTCAGCGCCATCTCGTCGGCACGACGGTCCATCTTCAAGGCATCCAAGGCTTCCCGATCCAATGGCATCTCGCGCACCCCGTGGTCTGCAGGCCGGACAGAGAACGGTCGTTAGTTTACACTTGCGCCGCGGCCGCCCTCTGCGCCCCATCCGGCTGCGGAGCAGTCTGCAGTCTCCGCGACACGGACGGCAGTCATGTTAATCAGGACTATGGAATGACAGATGTCACGCGGCGGCCGGGTCTCATCGACATCGGCGCCAATCTCACCCATGACAGCTTCGACGCGGACCGCACCGAGGTCATGGCCCGGGCCCGCAAGGCCGGTGTCACACGCTTCATCGTCACCGGCAGCGATGCGGCCCATAGCCGCCGGGCCCTGGAACTCGCCCGGGAACATCCCGATGTCATATTCGCCACTGCCGGCGTGCATCCCCACCACGCCAAGGACTGCACCGATGCGACCCCGGCGGAATTGCGGGAACTCCTGGCCCAGCCTGAGGTGGTCGTCACCGGCGAATGCGGGCTGGATTATTTCCGTAACTTCTCGCCCCAGGACGTGCAGCGCCGGGTGTTCGAGATGCAGCTGGAGCTCGCCGTGGAGTGCGGCAAGCCTGTATTCCTCCACCAGCGCGATGCCCACCATGACTTCTTGCAGATTCTGGCCCGCTGGCGCTCCAGGCTCAGTGGGGCCGTGGTGCATTGCTTCACGGGCGATGCGACGGAACTCAAGGACTATCTGTCCCTCGATTGCCATATCGGCATCACCGGCTGGATCTGCGATGAGCGACGCGGCAAGCACCTGAAGGACTGCATAGGCCTGATTCCGGCAGATCGGCTCATGATCGAGACCGACGCTCCCTACCTCATCCCCCGTGACCTCGTGCCGAAACCGGCGTCGAACCGCAACGAACCCATGCACTTGGCCCACATCTGCAACGTGGTGGCCGCCTGCGTCGGCAAGCCACCGCTGCAACTCGCGGCGGAAACGACACGGACGGCGGAGGAATTCTTCAAGCTGCCGCCGCCCGCGAGCCTGGGTTAAAATCCGCGTCCCGCCTACGACCTCAAACTTCGGAGATGGCCATGGACCTGAACGAGCTGAAACGCTTCACAGACAAGGCCTGGGATGAGTCCATCCTGCCGACGCTGCAGACCTATGTCGCCATCCCCAACAAGTCCCCGAACTTCGATCCCGACTGGCAGGCCCACGGCCACATGGACAAGGCGGTGGAGCTCGCGGCGGACTGGTGCCGCCGCCAGCCCATCGAGGGCATGAGCCTGGAGGTGATGCGCCTGCCGGGCCGCACGCCGATCCTGTTCGCCGAGATCCCGGGTGAGGGCAGGGATACCGTGCTGCTCTACGGTCACCTCGACAAGCAGCCGGAGTTCACCGGTTGGCTGGAGGGCCTTTCCCCCTGGACTCCAGTGATGCGCGGCGACAAGCTTTATGGCCGCGGCGGCGCCGACGACGGCTACGCCACGTTCTCGTCCCTTACCGCGATCCGCGCGCTGCAGGAGCAGGGCATCCCCCACGCCCGCTGCGTCATGATCATCGAGTGCTGCGAGGAATCCGGCAGCTATGACCTGCCCCACTACATCGAGGCACTGGGCAAGCGTTTAGGGCAAGTGAGCCTGGTGGTGTGCTTGGATGCGGAATGCGGCAATTACGAGCAGCTTTGGACCACCACCTCCCTGCGCGGCAATCTGGTGGGCACGCTCACGGTGGAAGTACTCACCGAAGGCGTGCACTCCGGCGCCGCCAGCGGCATCGTGCCCTCCAGCTTCCGCATCGTCCGTAGCCTTTTGGACCGCGTCGAGGACTCCGCCACCGGTGCCTCCAAGGTCAAGAGCCTGAAGCCCAAGATCCCAGCCCAGCGCCTCAAGCAGATCAAGCGCGTAGCCAAGGTGCTGAAGAACACGGTCTATACCAAGATGCCTTTCGTGAAGGGTATGCAGCCCTTGAGCAAGGACGTGGTGAAGCTCATCGTCAACAACACCTGGGGCCCGACGCTTTCGGTCACCGGCGCGGATGGCATCCCGGCTCTCGGCAACGCTGGCAACGTGCTGCGGCCCAAGACCACCCTCAAGCTCTCCTTTCGGTTGCCGCCCACGGCGGACGCCAAGAAGGTGGGCGCGGAAGTAAAGAAACTGCTGGAGACCAAGCCGCCCTATGGCGCCAAGGTAAAATTCCAGGTGGATTCCGCCATGGGCGGCTGGAACGCAGCGCCGGTAGCGCCCTGGCTGGAGAAGTCCATGCAGAAGGCCTCCAAGGCCCACTTCGGCAAGGACGCGGTATACATGGGCACCGGCGGCAGCATCCCCTTCATGGGTATGCTGGGCAAGAAGTTCCCCAAGGCCCAGTTCCTCGTTACGGGCCTCCTGGGGCCACATTCCAACGCCCATGGCCCCAACGAGTTCCTGCATGTGCCCACGGGCAAGAGGCTCACCGCCTGCGTCGCGCAGGTGCTGGCGGATCACTACGGCCGCGAGGGTTGAGGGGCGTCAGGCGCGCTTGATCGGTTCTGGGCGCTCGCGATCCGGTGCCACGTTGGCGGCTTCACAGATCGCGGCCCAGATGGTTTGCACGTCGGAGGCGATCTCCACCGGTGCCTTCTGCTTCCCGCGCAGCAGCGGCTGGGCGAATTCCTCCAGGAGCTGCACCCCATCGGGCCGACCCTTGGGAAAGTGACCGCGCGAGGTGAACAGGATGCGCGACACCGGCTCGAGGCCCGGCGCCGCAAGTTTCACTGCCGCCACCCGATCATGCATGGGGCGGATGGGATTGTTGAATTGGTAGCGGCGCCGGCGGCCCATGGCCGTCCACACATCCATCTTCTCGGAGCAGAAGATGGCGCCCTCCACGTCGCGGATGTCCAGCACGTAGAGCTGGCGGCCCCGCAGCACGATGGCGTCCACCGGCACGAAACCGCCGATGCCGTCCGGCAGCACCACGTCCCGCACCATGCGGTCAGCTACGTTGCGCAGGGTGCGGGTCACGTCACGGCGGATGGCGGTGACGCGCAGCCACAGCATCACGCCGAGGCCGATGAGCAGGAAGACCGCGACTCCGCCCGCGGCGGTCCAGAGCAGCCAATTGCCGTACCAGGCGTGCGCCATCCCGTTTCCTTATGCTTACCTAGGCCGGACCCCAATCCGGCGGCGCGTATTGTAGCGAAGCGCTTATGCGCCCGGTATACCTAGAAGGCGATGCGCCCCGTCAGGATATCCCTATACATCACCCAATCGCCCATGAAACTGTAAAGGGGATGGGTGAAGGTAGCCGGCCGATTATTCTCGAAGAAGTAGTGCCCGATCCAGGCGAAGCCGTAACCGAAGAGCGGCATCAGCAGGAGCGTCCACAGAAGGCCCGTGAAGAGCGCATAAGCGAACGTGAGCAACACGAGGCTGCTGCCGAAGAAGTGCAGCCGTCTGCAGGTGCGGTTCCGGTGCTCGCCCAGATAGAAAGGGTAGAAATCCCTGAAGCTGGCATAGCCCGTGCTCATCGCCCTGCTCCTTTAGCCGAGTAGGCTAAATATACCC
>DASUBN010000183.1:0-2418 GCA_035763245.1 Gammaproteobacteria bacterium
GGTGGCTGCAACGGTTGGCGTGCCGAGTTCCTCTGCAATGTCAGCGGCCTTCTTGTACCATTCCATAGCTGACTGCGGGACACCCGATGTCTGGTAGTCGATTCCCAGATTGTTGGCAGCGCCGCCCTCGCCGTGCCGGTCACCTCTCTTACGCGCGTTTTCTCTGGCCATACGGTGCAGTTCAATAGCCTGATCAAACAGGCCGAGTGTGCGGTAGACGGTACCCAGATCGTTGTCTATCACGCCGAGAACCTGAGGGTCCTGCAACTCTTGGCCGATATGTCTGGCCCTCTCCAGCAACCGGAGCGCTTCCTCAGGTCGGCCCCCGTTGGACAAGACCATCGCCAGGTTGCCCATGGCTAGAGCCTCACCAGAGTAGTCCGCGGCGTAGTGGTGCATCGGGATCGCGTCTTCCAGGCACCGCGTCGCATCCCGCTGTCGGCCAAGGTTCTGGTACATGCCGCCCAGGTTGCTCAACGTGATAGCAGTTGCGCCAGGATTGTCGAGCGCCTGTCTTATGGCCAGAGATGCTTCATAGTGCCGGGCAGCATCCTCGAACTTGCCAAGGGCCCGGGCCACGTTGCCTAGGTTGTTAAGCGCGCCGCCCTCACATTCTCGATCCCCCACTTCATGAGCTAGGTCTGCGGCCCGCTGGGAATACTCGCTCGCCTCGCCGAAGCGCCGCTGGCAGTCGCGCGTCCTGCCCAGGGACCACAGAGAACGAGCTTGCCCGCGCCGATCGCCGATCCGCTCCTGGATGGCTAGTGCCGTCTGCAGGTACTCAACCGCCTGATCCCATTTATTCATTTGCTCGCTGACTGTTCCCATATTGGTAAGGGCAGTGGCTTCTGCCGTCAAATCCGCCCGCTCGTGGGCACGATCCCGAGCGAGGCTAAAGCTCGCCAGGGCCGCGGGGAACAGGCCAGCTTCGAAAAACCTTGCGGCTTCCTGCATATGCAGCCCAATCCCGGCCTCCACAAAGAGACTCTGGGCAGAGAGGTCGCCACCGCCGGATGGAGGATAATCCTGGTAGAGATCCTCAATAAATCCTCGGAGACTAGCAGCAATCTCGTCCTGCCCTTGGGCCGTTAGCTCCGAGAGGACACGTCCTGCCTCCATCTTGGCCTTCTCGAATTCAAATACATCTCCGAGGCGCATGTAGCAGGCGGCCAGCAGCACGTTGATGAAGCCCTGAAGCGGCATGCCGACAGCTTCTTCCCTCGCCTGCTCGAATCTCTTGATAGCCTTTTTGGTATGGCCCGCTTGAAACGCCTTGACCCCGGCGTCATACAGGCGGCGGAGCTTCGAATCTGCGGGCATGTCTGAACTCACCATGAACCCCCCACGGGCTAACCGCACCTGGCGACCAGGCGCTGCGGAGCAGGTGCCGACTCTGATCTGAGGCTACGCCGGATGCAGAAGAAGTCTCTACTCTCTGGCGGGAAGACGTTTACGACCCAGGTGTCCGCCGATGGTGACATCGGGTAGAGGAAGTAGGGGTATGTGGTCAGAGCGCACTGAGCCTTTCCATCCTGCGTTTGCCTCGCGGTCTGCGGCGCCGGTGCTGCGCCAGAACTCGCGTAGAGCATCTGACTTGGGCTTCTATCGTCAGTACGTGTGCTCTTCCGCCTCGCCTATCTGCTCATGATCCGGTTGTTCGGCTGGCTGGCGCTGCTTCCACGCAGCAATACCGCCAAAGACGCAGAGACCTTGGTACTGCGGCATGAGATCGCTGTCCTGCGCCGCCAGGTCAGCCGCCCGAAGCCAGATTGGGCTGACCGCGCGGTGATCGCCGCGCTGGCGCGGCTGCTGCCCAGGCACCTACGGCGGCACCGGATCGTGACGCCGGGCACCCTGCTCGCCTGGCACCGGCGCCTGATCACGAACAAGTGGACCCACCCGGACAACGCAGGACGCCCGCCGGTCCCGGAGGAGGCCCGCCAGCTGGTCCGGCGGCTGGCCAGGCAGAACCCGCGGCGGGGACACCGGCGCATCCAGGGTGAGCTCCTCGGCTCGGGGTACCGGATCGGCGCGGGAACCATCCGGCGGATCCTGGCCGCAGCCGGACTCACACCCGCGCCGCGCCAGGCGTCACCGGCCTGACGGCAGTTCCTGGCCTCCCAGGCACCGGGGATCCTGTCGTGCGACTTCCTGTACGCCGGCACCGTGTTCCTCAAGCGCTTGTACGTGTTCTTGGTGATGGAGATCCAGACCCGCCGCGTGCACCTTGTGGGCGTCACCGCCTGCCCTACGGGGCCGTGGACCGCTCAGCAGGCCCGTAACCTGCTCATGGGCCTCGGCGGACGCGCCGGCCAGTTCAAGTTCCTCATCCGCGACCGCGACCGCAAGTTCACTACCGTCTTCGATGACGTGCTCGCCGGTAATGGCGTGCTGATCATCAAGACGCCAGCCCGGTCG
>DASUBN010000184.1:0-4229 GCA_035763245.1 Gammaproteobacteria bacterium
AGGCCATCATCCGCCGGCAGCACATCGTGACGCTGCCCGACCGGGCCGCCAACATCCGCATGGCCACGGCGGCCGAGACCGCCCAGGAGCCGGCGCCCCACATGGAAGCGCCCCGGCTCATCGGCAACACCGGCCAGTATGGCTCCTTCGTGCTGCCGCTCAACGATCCCAAGGCCGATCCGGCCACGCGCATGGACGATGACACCTTCGATGCCGCCGCCTGGACGCTCACCGCCCACGAGGCCCGTCCCGGCCACGAGCTGCAGTTCGCCAGCATGATCGAGCACGGCACCTCCATCGCCCGCGCGGTGTTCGCCTTCAACAGCGCCAACGTGGAAGGCTGGGCGCTCTATTCCGAGGCCGAGATGCAACCCTACGAGCCCCTCGACGGCCAGCTCATCGCCCTGGATGACCGGCTGCTGCGCGCCGCCCGCGCCTTCCTGGATCCGATGGTGAACCTGGGGATGATCACCCCGGACGATGCCAAGGACTTCCTGGAACGGGACGTGGTGGCTTCCCCGGCCTTCGCCAAGGAGGAGGCGGACCGCTTCGCCTTCCGCATGCCCGGCCAGGCCACGAGCTACTACTTCGGCTACCACAACCTCATGCAGATCCGCGGCATGACCGAGGTGGCGCTGGGTGGGAAGTTCAACCGCCAGAAGTTCAACGACTTCCTGCTGAGCCAGGGGCTGGTGCCGCCGGACCTGCTGCGCCAGGCGGTGGAGCAGGAGTTCATCCCCAGCCAGAAGTGATGCGCTGAGGCCTTGGGCCCGCCCCGCCGCTTCCGCGGCGGGGCGGGCTTTCACGCGGTGCTCAGTTGCCCGCCGCCCGCATCAGGTGCTCGTACAGGAGCTCGTAGCGCTGCCCCGGATGCACGCCGAACAGCGGGTCGTCTATCGCCTTGAACTTCTGGCCGATCTCCTTCCAATCCTTGGGCTTGAGGAACTCTTCGGCCGGCTGGAACAGGAACTTCTCCTCGCCTTCCGAATGCTTGCGCTGTAGGTCGAGGTAGTGGCGACCGAATTCCAGCAGCCGCGCGCGGCTCTGGGTGCCAGGCTTGGGGGCGTTCAGGGCCATCTCCATGAGCCATTCCTCCAGGTAGTAGATCTCCTTGTGCTGGGCACGGGCCTTTTCCACTTCCTTCTTCCACATGGGGTCGGCCGCCGCCAGCCGCTCGAAGATCGCGTCCTCTTTCGGATGGTGCACCGAGCCCGGGAACTTGCGCATGTAATAGATTGCATTGGCCAGCAGCACGAAGTCCCCCGCCCGGCCCGCCTCCATGTCGGTGAGCGCGCCGGCGATGATGCCGAGCACACTGCGCATGTGGGTGTGTTCGCGTCGCAGGGCGTCGATGTTGGTGTTGCTCATGTCGCCACCTCGTTGGGTCCGGCGTGCTTTCAGGCCCGGGAGCGTATGGCGTACACCAGGGCGAGCCAGGCGACGCCGCTCACCAGGATGTTGATGCCCACCAGCACCCCGAGCAGCCAGGCGGTGTGCCAGGGCCAAAGCCAGGCGATGAGCCCGGCCAGCAGGAAGGTCAGCAGGCAGTCGACAGCGATCCACGCGGCCCCGGGCACCGCGCGCAACCACACGTAGGTGGGGATCAGCAGCAGCGCCTCCAGGCAGAACATTCCGGCGATGAACAGGGTGAGGTAGCCGGCCCCGTAACCCGGATACATCATGAGGAAGGCGCCGCCCAGGAGATAGACGAGACCCGTGGCGAGCCGCCAGCGGAAGATGGACCGGTTGCGGGCATCCCAGGCGTGGATCAGGTGGGCGAGCCCGCCGAGCACGATGATCCACAGGATCAGCATGCTCACGGCCACCCCCACCGCCAGGGGCGCGAAGATGGCGGTCAGCCCCAGCAGGATCAGGAACAGCGCGAGGCCGACGGTGGCAGCGGTGGCCTCCATCGGCGTGTCGAGGGTGATCTCCGTCTGTTTCATGGCGCTGCAGCCCCGTCAGGTCGATGGCTGCATCCTCTTACAGACGGCTCAGGGAGGCGATGACCTGGATCAACTCCAGGCCCGGTTCAGGCATGCATCTCGCCGATGCAACGCCCGAGTTCCTGCAGCCGGGCCATGTCCAGCAGCCGGATCTCGCGCCGCACCACGGCGATGAGGCGGCTCTTCTCGAAGCGGGCCAGCACCCGGCTCACGGTCTCCGGCGCGAGCCGCAGGTAATTGGCGATGTCCCGGCGGGACATGTTCAGGTTGAACTCCGCGGCCGAGAACCCCCGCAGCTGGAACCGCCGGGAGAGGTCCACCAGGAACGAGGCGATGCGTTCCTCGGCGGTGAAGTCCCCCGCCAGGGCTGCCGTGTCGGCGATGTCCTTGCTCATGAGGCGGAACATCTGCGTGCGCAGGTTGTCGATCTTCCCGGACAGCGCGCTCAACTCACTGTAGGGCAGGATGCAGACCGCCGCCGTATCCAGCGCCACGGCGTTGCATGCATGCCGTTCGGAATAGATGGCGTCCAGCCCCATGATCTCGCCGGGCAGGTGGAAGCCGAGCACGTGTTCCCGTCCCTCGCTGTCCACGGTATAGCTCTTGTAGCTGCCGGAGCGCACCGCGTAGACGGCCTTGAAGGCGTCGCCCACCCGGAACAGGTGGTCGCCCTCGTGGGCCACCGGGGCGCGGGCGACGATGCCGTCCATGCGTTCCAGCTCGGCCTTGTTCAGTCCGAGCGGCAGGCAGATCCTCGCGAGGCTGCAGCTGCTGCAAGCGGTGGGGGCCTGCGCGCTGCGCGCCGGAGCCGGTCTGTCGATCTGGATCACATTGGCGGTAATCATGGCGCTACCCCTGCCCTGATTTGTCCTGACTAAGACAAAAGTCTAGCGACCGGCCTGAAAAGCCCCATCAGGGAATCCCTGATATGGCCCTCGGGGCGCCCCTGAAATTTGCGGTCCTTTAGATGACCCTGGAATAGCGGGGCCCGGCGGGCTCCCGGGGCAGGTAGGCGTCGAAAGTCATGGCGAGATTACGTAACAAGAACCGCCCGCGGGGCAGGACCCGGATGCGGTCCCGCTCCACGGCCACCAGGCCGTCCTTGGCCGGCTCCCGGAGCCGCTCCAATTCAGGGGAGAAATATTCGATGAACTCAATGTGGTGCGAATGCTCCACCTCGGGGAACCGCACCTCGTCGTAGCACATGAGCCGGTTGATGACGTCCGCCCGCACCCGGTCGTCGTCGCTCATGCTGAGCCCGGCCGCGATGGGCAGGCGCCCCTGGTCCAGGGCCCCGTAATACTCGTTCAGGGTCTTGGCGTTCTGCACGTAGACCCGGCCGATGCGCCCGATGGCGCTCAGGCCCAGGCCCACCAGGTCCAGCCCCGCCTGGGTCGAATACCCCTGGAAATTGCGCTGCAGCCTGCCGGTGCGCTTCGCCTTCGCGAGCTCGTCCTCCGGCAGGGCGAAATGGTCCATGCCGATGTACTCGTAGCCCGCGTGGGTGAGCACCTCCACCGCCTTGGCGAGCAGCGCCAGGCGCAGCTTCGGACCGGGCAACTCCGCCGCGACTATCTGCTTCTGCGCCTTGAAGAGCTGGGGCATGTGCGCGTAACCGTAGATCGCCACCCGCCCAGGCCTCGCGCTCACCACGGTGTCGAGGGTCGCGCCGAATCCCTCCAGGGTCTGGCGCGGCAAGCCGTAGATCAGGTCCACAGCCACCGACTTGAAGCCGCTGGATTTCGCCGCGGCCATCACCGCCAGGCACTGCCCCGTCGTCTGCCGGCGGTTCACGGCCTCCTGCACGTCGCCGTCGAAATCCTGGATGCCGAAACTCACCCGGTTGAACCCGAGGTTCGCCAAGGCCTGCATGCGCGCCGGCGTGACGGTGCGCGGGTCCACCTCGATGGAGGTCTCCAGCGTCTCGTCGGCGCCGAAATGGAAGGCCTTGCGCAGGCCGTCCAGCAGCCCGGCAAGCTGGAGATCCGTGAGTTGCGTCGGGGTGCCGCCGCCGAGGTGCAGTTGCCGCACCATGCGGTCGCGGTCGAACAGGCGCCCCTGCAAGCCCGCCTCGTACACCAACCGTTCGAGGTAGCGGGCCACCTTGTCGGTGTCCCGGGTGATGACCCGGGTGCAACCGCAATAGAAACAGGGGTTGCTGCAGAAAGGGATGTGCAGATACAGCGACAGCTCGCTGGGGATGGGATCATCGTTGCTGAAGACCACCTCTTCCAGGTAGCGCACAGGGTCAAAGGGCGAGACGAACTGTCGCGCCGTGGGATA
>DASUBN010000185.1:0-2061 GCA_035763245.1 Gammaproteobacteria bacterium
GGGCGCCTCGATCACCCGCTCCTGGGCGATGGGCGGGATCTCGCCGTAGAGCCGCGTGAACTCCGTCTCGCCGTACACCGCCTTGGTGCCGGCGATGAGCTTGGCCGGGTCCACCACGTGCGCCGCGCCACGCGGATGCACCAGCACCTTGGCCTTGGGCAGGTGACGCATGAGTTCGCCGGCGCCGCCGGCGTGGTCGAGATGCACGTGCGTCAGGAACACATAGTCCACGTCCGCCGGCGCCACTTCCTTCGACTCCAGCGCCGCCATGAGCCGCGGCACCGAATGGGTGGTGCCCGTGTCCACGAAGGCGGCGCGCCCGCCGCGGACGATGAGGTGGCTCGCATCCAGACGCGGGCGTACGTAGTCCGTGTCCACGGCGGTGATGCCGTGGGGGAAGCTCAAGAGCGCGGGGATCTCGGGCATGGCGGGCCGTCTCGGGGAGGGCGGCCATTGTAGCCTTTGGTGTCCCGAAGCCTTGTGCAGCGGCATGCCGGCCGTTAAGCTTTTACATAATTCAGACACTGAACCGCGCCGAATGCACCGCAGCTTACTCGCGGCAGGGATGCTGGCTCTCGTTTCGTTCCTCACTCCGGTCCGCGCCGCGGAACCCGCGCCCTCCAATGCGACCGCCGCCGCCGTGGCCGAAGCCCAGGCCGAGACCAGCAAGGCCGAAGTCGTGTGGGAAAGGGACCCCTACTACAGCGACGTGGACGTGAACATCCCGCTCACGGACAAACCCATCCCCACCATCCGTTCCAAGAACGAAGCCACCATCTACCGCGACCTGGTCACAGGTTCGCTCGTGCCGCGCTACATGCTGCTGGAGGCGAGCGTCTACCCCATGCCGGTGCTCGGCACCTATATAAAGGGACATTCCCCCTGGCTCTACCAGCAAGGTGAGATCAGCCACACCGGCGTGAACGTGATCGAGTCCGCCACCGCCGGCTTCCAGGAGCCCTGGGCCATGTCCGCGTTCTTCGGCAACATCGCGAACCTGGAGATCCCCGGCGACACCAGCAAGGTCAGCAACCTGGGTTACACGGGCTATCTCTTGAGCGTGGGCGCCCAGCACATCAAGGACAACGTGCTGATCCAGGACAAGTGGTACGAAGCGGAGTGGAAGATCAAGGGCGATCTCGACTACCCGGACGAGCACCTGAGCTGGAGCTTCCGGGTAGGCGGCAAGTTCAACGCCAATCCCTACATCACCGACGTGATGTACTTCGGCATCCACCGCAGCAACCTGGACTTCAACGCGCCCTTCCTGAGCTGGCTCAACAACAGCGACGTGGACCTGCAGGTGCAGTTCTCACAGCATGGCGGCCGGCCGGTCTACGAGGAGATCGAGTTCGGCAAGAAATACCCCTTCCCCGCCAAGGGCTATTCCCTGACCCTCGACATCGGTTTCGTGTGGGAGAGCCCGTACGAGTATTCCGGCCCGCTGCGCACCGACGACAAGAGCTCGCTCACGCTCGTGTTCCGGCCCTCCATCGAATTCTAGACCGGCGGCGTGGCTGCCCAGGTCACATCCCTGCGATCCGCTCGAAGCCGCGCTTCACTGCCTCCCCGGTCACGACATCAGGGATGGTTCAGTGCCTGAGGATCAGTTCTCAGTGGGATAGGACCAAGGGCATGCCGCATGCGGCACGCGCTCCGCCAGGGGCGCGAAGCACCGCTTCGCGCGGGCGGACAGGAAGTCCGCCCTGGTCACGGCACCAGGGAGGGTTCAGTGCTTGAGGATCAGTTCTTAGTGGGATAAGACCAAGGACTCATAAGCGGGAACTGCTTCGACACTTTCGCCTCGATGGCCTTCGCATCCTTGTAGCTCGCCGCCTGACGGATCACCAGGCGGTGCCACTGTCTGCCTTTCACCGTCACCTGCAGGTCCTCGGAAGGGTACCCCACCGCCGCCAGCTTCCGCATGAGGCGCGCGGCGTCCGCATCGCTGGTGGAGGAGATGAGCGCCACGGTCCACCTGCCGTCGCTGGTCAGAACGCCGGCACCCGGCGCCACGTCCGTCTGCGCGGCCCAGTCCGCCACGTTGGCCTGGGTCACCGG
>DASUBN010000186.1:0-3608 GCA_035763245.1 Gammaproteobacteria bacterium
GGCTAACCGCGACAAGATAGGGGCCGAAAAGCAGCTCGTGCTCCACGACATGGCGAAAGTGCCGCTCTATCAGGAATAGCGGCCGCGGCCGATTCCGGGAGTAGACTCGGGCTCGGGACTTAAGGGTGTTCCGCGCGCAAGTGACAAGCCGTGAGGGGCATGCTGCGGGATAACGCCAAAGACCCGCGGTTCGAACAAGGAAGCATCACTTATAGGGGTTGATGTTTTCCGTATCTTTCGCCCAGGTCTGGCTCGCGATTTTCCAGCCTGCATCGGTCTTGCGGAGCGTGAACACGAGACTACCGCTGCCGCGATAGGGTTTGCCCTTCGCCTTGGCGCTTACCTTGAGCGGTATGACCACATAGGCGCTCGTGCCCGCGACGTACACGTATTTAGGCTTGCCGCGCGAGACTCGGGTGCCGGCCATCCCGGTCTCCTTGTACATCTCGGCGGCACTCGCGAAATAGGCTTCCATGGAGTTCGCTCCGGACCAGAAGAAAGGTGCGAACTCGTCTACGAACGTGCAGCCCGGCAGGTATTGGGCCTGCATCGCCTTCGCGTCGCCGGACTGGGCCGCATCCAGGGCCGCATTGACCGTGGCCAGCACCGCCGCATCGGGCATCGCGCTCTGGCCGGCCAACGCCAGGCCGGGGGAAGACAGCGCCACGATCAGAGCCAGAGCTGCCATGCGCGCGTGAGTCATGTTCGCACCTCGTCCAAGTGAGTTCGGCTTCCTATTCTGCTCCATTCGGCGGCTGCAATCCGCCGGGATACGGGAGTAGACTCAAGCCCAGGACTTAGGGGCATTCCGCGCGCAAGGCGTGGCCTGTAAGGAACTCATGTGGAACGGACATCCGGCTACAGAAAGCTGATATTTCAAGACCCAGCGCTTGGCTTCTCTGCGCATCTCCCCGCATGGGAGCAAAAGATCGCGTTTTACCTGGGGGACACATATCCCCCAGGTACCCCGTGGGGGGAGAGGACGACCTGCCACAGCTGGCTCTTCCTCGCCCTAAACGACCCCGCGCTGGCGCTCAGGTAATACCTCCACATCCGGTAGAACACCGCGTCGAAGCGGCCCCTGAGTTCCTGCCAGTGCTGTTCGACGTTGCGCCGCCAGGCCATGAGGGTGCGGTCGTAGTGGGCGCCGAAGTTGTGCCAGTCTTCCATCACGAACAGCCGCTCGACGGCCTCGCCGATCTGCTGGATGGAGGGGAGCATGCCGTTGGGGAAGATGTATTTCTGGATCCAGGGGTCGGTGATGTGGGTGGAGATGTTGCTGCCGATGCAGTGCAGCAGGAACAGGCCGTCTTCCTTGAGGCAGCGGCGGGCCAGCTCCATGTAGATGCGGTAGTTCTTCTCGCCCACGTGTTCGAACATGCCGATGGAGAAGATGCGGTCGTAGCTCTCGTGCAGTTCCCGGTAGTCCATCATCTTGATCTCGACGGGCAGGCCCCGGCACAGCTCCCGGGCGTACGCCGCCTGGTTCTCGGAGACGGTGATGCCGACGCCGCTGACGCCGTGGCGCTCGGCGGCGAGCTTGAGGGCCTCGCCCCAGCCGCAGCCGATGTCGAGCACGCGCATGCCGGGCTTGAGGCCGAGCTTCTTGAACACGAGTTCGAGCTTGGCTTCCTGGGCGGCGTCGAGGGTGTCGGCCTCCTGCCAGTAGCCGCAGCTGTAGACGAGGCGCTTGCCGAGCATGGCCTTGTAGAGGGAATCGTCCAGGTCGTAGTGGCGCCGGCCGACGATGAAGGCGCGCCCCCGGGCCTGGAGGTTGAGGAGCCGGGCGCGCAGCACGGTGAGCTTCAGGTCCCAGGTGTGGTCCTGTTCGTCCAGGTCCGCCTTCAGGAGCCGGAACAGCAGGCCGTCCAGGTCCTCCGCATCCCACCAGCCTTCCATGTAGGACTCGCCGAGGCCCATGGAGCCGTGGGCCAGGACGCGGCGATAGAAGCGGGGGTCATGGACCTCCAGGTCCCAGGGTTCGGGGCCGTCGAGCCGCACGCCGGCGGCGGCGAGGAGCGGCTCCAGTCTGCGCTTGTAGTGGCTGGCCGACATACGCCCGGTGGCGTCAGCGGACCCTGAGGATGGTCTTGGTGTCCAGGTCTTCCATCTCTCCCTCCGTGACGAGGTCCCTCAGGGTCCGGTTGCCCACGGCGAGTTCCACGGCGCGGTCGAGGGCGTGGACCACGCCCTCCACCTGGGGGATGGCTTTGATGTGGCGGTCCGCGTCGCCCGCGTCCATGGGGTTCTGCCGCACGGCGAGGACGATCTCCTTGAGGCTGATGTTGGCCATGTCCGTGGCCGGGATGTAGCGGCGGATGCGGCCGGTGACCATCATCAGCAGGCCCCGGTGGCGCAGGCGCTCGATCACGTCGAGCACGATGTCGGTGGGCAGGTGCAGGCGCCGGGACAGCTGCTCCCGGGACCAGGGGGTGTGGTGCTCGTGGTAGGCGCGGCCCACGAGGTACATGACGTGCAGCGCCACGCGCTCCATGGTGCGGCCGCCCACTTCGTTGCGCCGCAGGCCGTGGCGCACCAGCTCCGGGTTCTGGATGTAGAAGGCGACCTGGGAGCCCATGAGCACGATGAGCCAGCTCACGTAGAGCCAGATCATGAACATGATGAGGATGGCGAAGCCGGAGTAGATGGCGGTGAGCCGGGTGGAGCTGACGGTCAAGGTGGTGAAGATCCAGCCCGCCAGCTCCCAGGCGATGCCCGCCGCGGCGCCGCCGGCGAAGGCGGCCTTGAACTGCACGTAGGTGTGGGGCACGAACATGTAGATGAAGGTGAAGGCGCCGATCACGAGCAGGTAGGGCAGGAGCTTCGCGGCCGCCACGATCAGCGCGCCCGCCGGCGCCCAGCCGACGATGTGCTCGACGGCGTTGTGGCTGCTGACGGTGGCGGTGAGGCCGAGGGCGGCCACCAGCAGCAAGGGGCCGATCATGATGACGCTGAGGTAATGGCCGAAGCCCTCCACGAAGCTGCGCGGCTCGCGCACCCGCCAGACGTGGTTGAAGGCGGCTTCCACCTTGCGCACCAGGGAGATGACGGTGTAGAGCAGCAGCACGAGGCCGAGGACGCCGAGCACGCCGGCTTTGACGTGGCCCACGAAGTCTATGACCTTGCCGGCGATCTCGACGCCGGCCGGCCCCAGGGGGGCGAAGAAGTTGAGCAGCAGGGGCTGGATCTTGTTCTGCACGCCGAAGCCCTTGAGCACGGCGAAGGCGAAGGCGAGCAGCGGCACCAGGGACAGGATGGAGGTGTACACCAGGCTCATGGCGCGCAGGTTGAGTTCGCCGGCGATGAGGTCCTGGGTGAGGACGTGGAACATGCGCACCCAGAAGATCACGATGCGCCGCGAGCGGCCCATCTGGTGCACGTCCTGGTGCCAGACCTCGCGGGCGAACCATTCTTTGAGTTGTTTGAACATGGAAGCTGCGGCCCTCTATTTCCCTGGGGAACATACTAACGCAAGGCGGGAGCGCGGTGGGTGCGCGCCCGGCGCTCGGACGGCGGCGGCGCCGTCCGCTCCTTGATCAAGAGGGCGGCTTCTGTGCCGCGAGGAGCGAAGGCGCAAAATAGGCATCCCTACCAAAGCTTGTTCCGCC
>DASUBN010000187.1:0-2503 GCA_035763245.1 Gammaproteobacteria bacterium
TACATGGGGCAGAACTACGGCAAGATCATCAGCATCAGCGATTCGGACATCAAACTGCGGGAAATCGTGCCCGACGGCCAAGGCGGCTGGTCGGAGCGCATCACCACCGTGACGCTAAGCGATTGACCCGGATTCGGGAGACGGCCATGAACAACATCATCAAGCTGCACACTGGTTCCACGGCCACCCGACGCGGCCTGCTAGGCGTGCTCCTGGTACTCGGCCTGCTCGCGATGCGCGGTGCGCTCGCGGACGATCAGGGGCATAACCAGCTGCAATCCATCACGGCCCAGAAACTCGCCGGCGACCGGGTGCAGCTCGCCCTGCAGCTCTCGGGTCCCGCGCCCCAGCCGCTGGCCTTCACCGTCAACCAGCCGGCGCGCATCTCCCTCGACCTCGCCGACACCCGCCTCTCCATGAAGGACCACAAGACCGACGTGCAGGCCGGCATGGTGAACAGCGTGGTCACCGCCGAGGCCGGCGGCCGCACCCGCGTGGTGATCAACCTCACCTCGCTCGTGCCCTACACCACCCGCGCCGACGGCAACACCCTCTATGTGATCGTCGGCGCCAACGCCGGCGATACCGGCGTGGCCCAGGCCGGTATCACCAATTTCGGACCGCAGGTGACCGGCACCCCCGCGGCCGCGGTGGCCGCCGCCGTGAAGCCCGCCGTCCCGGCCCCGGCTCCCGCCCCCGCGGCGAGCCAGGCGGCCTCGAGCCCGGCGCCGACGGCCAACGGCACCGAGATCGCCAACGTGGACTTCCGCCGCGGCCCCGACGGCTCCGGCCAGATCGTCGTGGACCTGCCGGATCCCTCCATCATCGGCAACGTCCACGACCAAAACGGCAACATCGCGGTCGACTTCGCCAACGCCAAGCTGCCGGAGAACCTGGTGCGGCGCATGGACGTGACCGACTTCGCCACGCCGGTGCAGTACGTCGACGCCCAGAACACCCCGACCGGCTCGCAGCTCATCATCCATCCCACAGGCCAGTACGAGAAGCTCGCCTACCAAAGCGATGACACCTTCTCCGTGGAGTTCAAGCCGCTCACTCCGGCCGCCGCCCAGACGCTGGCCAAGAAGCAGTACACCGGCCAGAAGATCAGCCTCAACTTCCAGAGCATCGACATCCGCGCCGTGCTCGCGATCCTCGCCGACTCGAGCGGCAAGAACCTCGTGGTCTCCGATGCGGTGAACGGCAACATCACCCTGCGCCTGCAGGACGTGCCCTGGGACCAGGCGCTGGACATCATCCTCAAGACCAAGGGCCTCGCCACCCGCCAGTTCGGCAACGTCATGATGGTGGGCACCGCGAGCGAGATCGCGAACCAGGAGCAGGCGGAAGCCGCCGCCCAGGCGAGCCTGGCACAGGTGGAGCCGCTGGAATCGGCCTTCATCCAGGTGAACTACGCCAAGGCCACCGACCTCGCGACCCTCATCAAAGGCACGGGCGCCAACAGCATGCTCAGCAAGCGCGGCAGCCTGTCGGTGGATGACCGCACCAACACGCTGCTGGTGCAGGACACCGCCGAGAACATCGCCACCATCCGCGCCATGGTCGACAAGCTCGATGTCGCCGTGAAGCAGGTGCTGATCGAGTCGCGCATCGTGATCGCGAACAACGACTTCAACCGGCAGCTGGGCGCCCAGCTCGGCTACTCAGGTTCGCGCCTCAACAACAACTCGCTGATCACGACCTCAGGCAGCCTCAACGGCACCGACACCATCGTCAACAACTTCATCACCAGCAGCAACGCAGCCAACAGCGCCATCAACGCCGGCACCACTCCCGTGCCGCTGTTAAGCCCATTCTCCGTGCCTTCCCTGGCGAACCGGCTCAACGTGAACCTGCCGGCGCCGGCCGGCGGCGGCTCCCTCGCCTTCTCGGTGCTGCACGGCAACTCACTGATCGACCTCGAGATCTCGGCGCTGCAGTCCGAAGGCCAGGGTGAGATCGTATCGAGCCCCAGGGTGCTGACCGCCGACCAGAAGAAAGCCCACATTGAGCAGGGCGTGCAGATTCCCTACCAGCAGGCCTCGGCCAGCGGCGCCACCACCACCGCCTTCAAGAACGCGGTGCTGAGCCTGGATGTGACCCCGCAGATCACCCCGGACTCGCGCATCATCATGGACCTCGAGGTGCATGACGACGCCGTGGGCCAGAACGTGCAGAGCGCCACCGGCGGCGCGGTGCCCACCATCGACACCCGCGACGTGCAGACTCAGGTGCTGGTGAACGACGGCGACACCGTGGTGCTGGGCGGCATCTACGAGACTACCGAGCAGGCTTCCGTGAGCAAGGTGCCGCTCCTGGGCGACCTGCCGCTGCTCGGCTGGCTGTTCCGCAACACCCAGACCACGAACAACAAGAATGAGCTGCTCATCTTCGTGACACCCAAGATCGTCGACCAGACCGCCGCGGCCGCCCTGGGGCAATGAGCCGCCGGATCCGAACGGGGATAAACAAATGAGAAACATGAACGGGATCATCAAGGGAA
>DASUBN010000188.1:0-2349 GCA_035763245.1 Gammaproteobacteria bacterium
CACCCGCGGTCCGCGGGTCATCGGCCCCGAGTCCCGCGCCGCCATGCGCGCGCTGCTCGGCGAGATCCAGAGCGGCGCCTTCGCCCAGGAGCTGAGCCAAGAGATGCAGTCCGGCAAGATGGTCATCAAGGCTGGACGCGCCGCGGCCAGGGCGGCGCTCATCGAGACCATCGGCCGGGAGCTGCGCACGCACATGGGCCAGCCCAAACGCTGAAAACCGGAGCGCCGCGACAGCCCCGGGCGTTCGTGGCATCATGTCCCCATCACCGACCACGAGGCCCGGCGGCATGCAGAAAGAGATCATCCCCGATGCGGATGTGGACACCGAAGTCGGCCTTGACGAGATCGAACCGGGTGCTGAGGAGATCGAATCCGAGGGCCCGCGCCGCCGCGGCATCTATCTACTGCCCAACCTCTTCACCACCGCGGGGCTGTTCTCGGGCTTCTACGCCATCGTCGCTGCCATGGCCGGCAAGTTCGAACCGGCGGCCATCGCCGTGTTCGTGGCCATGGTGTTCGACAGCCTGGACGGGCGGGTGGCCCGCTGGACCCATACCGAGAGCGCCTTCGGCAAGGAGTACGACAGCCTCTCGGACATGGTCTCCTTCGGCCTCGCGCCCGCACTCGTCATGTTCGAGTGGTCGCTCCATTCCATGGTCGATTACGGCAACGCCTGGGGCAAAGTGGGCTGGATGGGCGCGTTCTTCTACGCCGCCTGCGCGGCCATGCGGCTCGCGCGCTTCAACGTCCGCGCCGGCGTCGTGGACAAGCGCTACTTCCAGGGGCTGCCGAGCCCGGCGGCCGCGGGTGTCGTGGCCGGTGCCGTGTGGTGCGGCTTGAACTTCGACGTGCCAGGTTCGGCCATGATCATCCCTGCCTATATCCTCACCGTGGGTGCCGGCGCGCTCATGGTGAGCAGCATCGGCTTCTACAGCTTCAAGGACCTGAAACTCCAGGGCAAGGTGCCGTTCACCGTGCTCTTGGCGGTACCGGTCCTGCTCATCATCATCTACCTGTCGCCGCCCAACATCCTGTTCCTGAGCTTCCTGCTCTACGCTCTCTTTGGCATCGCCATGGCCATGTGGCGCCTGCGCAAGCGACTGCAGCACAGGAAGCCCGCCTGAGCCCCGAGGATGGACGCCAAGCGCTTAAGCCGCCTGCATGACCTCGGCATCACCCCCTGGGTGGTGCGCCGCGGCAAACAACCGCAGACGCGGCGCGAGGCACGTGCTGTAGCCGCCCGTGCGCCCGAGCCCGTGACGGTCAGCATACCGACGAGTGTCGCCGCAGACGAGCGGGCCGTCGCCGTCGCGGGCATGGACTGGACCGCGCTCAAGGAAGCGGTGAGGACCTGCACCGCCTGCGGTCTCAGGGCCGGCTGCACCCAGACCGTATTCGGCGTGGGCGACGAGCAAGCCAAGTGGCTCATCATCGGCGAGGCGCCGGGTGCCGAAGAGGACAAGCAGGGCGAGCCCTTCGTGGGCCGCGCCGGGCAGCTGCTCAATTCCATGATCGCGGCCCTGGGGCTCAAGCGTGAGCAGGTATACATCGCCAACGTGCTCAAGTGCCGCCCGCCTGGCAACCGCGATCCCAAGCCCGAGGAGGCGGAACTCTGCCGGCCATTCCTGGAGCGACAGATCGCCCTCATCCGGCCCAAGATCATCCTGGCGGTGGGCCGCATCGCCGCGCAGAACCTCTTGCAGACCGAGACCCCGATAGGCCGTCTGCGCGGCACGGTGCACCGCTTAGGGGAGGTGCCGCTGGTGGTGACCTACCATCCCGCCTACCTCCTGCGTTCACCCGGCGAGAAGCGCAAGGCCTGGGTGGATCTCAAGCTCGCCATGCGGACCGCGCAAGGAGCGCCGTGATGAGCGCGGTGGTGGCCAGCGCCGAGCCTTTCTGCCGCCCCATGCACGAAGGCGACGTGCGTGCGGTCATGGACATCGAGCGCCGCGCCTACCAGTTCCATTGGACCGAGGGCATCTTCCGCGATTGCCTGCGGGTCGGCTATTGCTGCTGGATCATGGAGCTCGCGGGTGGCGTGGCGGGTTACGGCATCATGTCGTTGGTGGTGGGAGAGGCCCATCTCCTCAACATATGTGTCGCCCCCGAGTGGCAGCATCGAGGCTATGGCCGCCACCTGCTGGAGCACTTCATGGAGCTGGCGCGGGAGCGGGGCGCGGGCCAGATGTTCCTTGAGGTGCGCCTCTCAAACAACCCCGCCATCGCCCTCTACCGGGCCCAGGGCTTCAACGAAGTGGGCATGCGCAAGAACTATTACCCCGGCGAGAACGGCAGGGAGGACGCGCTCATCCTGGCGAAGGACCTGGGCTAGGCCGGGCGGGCATA
>DASUBN010000189.1:0-3325 GCA_035763245.1 Gammaproteobacteria bacterium
TCCTCGCCCAGCACCCACGGGTGGAAAGCCTGCGCGCCGTGTCCCGCAAGCAGGCGGGCGAGCCCTTCTGGAAAGCCCATCCCAATCTTCGCGGCGTGCTGCAGGGGAGCTTCGATGCGGAGCCTAACTGGCGCGCGCTGGCCACCGCCGATGCGCCGGTGCTGTTCGCTGCCATGCCTCATATAGAGTTCGCCAAGCAACTGCCGCTGCTGGAGGCCGAGTGGGAGAAACACGGACTCGCGGAGCGACTCACGGTCATCGACCTTTCCGGCGATTTCCGTCTGGACGACGCGGACGCCTATGCCCAGGCCTACGGCGCGGTCCATCCCTGTCCGCATCAGCTAGGCAGCTTCGTCTACGGCCTGCCGGAGTGGCGCAAGCCAGACCTCGCCAAAGCACGACGCATCGCAAGCCCTGGTTGCTTCGCAACCGCCATACAGCTCGCACTCCTGCCCTTCGCGGGGATGAACGACCTGGGTTTCATCGCCGTGAGCGCCGCCACGGGTTCCTCCGGGTCAGGTGCCTCCCCGGGCGAGGGTACCCATCATCCCCTCCGGGCCCAGGACTTCCGCGCCTACAAGGTCCTCTCCCACCAGCATGGCGCGGAGATCACGCGGCTTCTGGAAGCCACGGGCAGTCGCGGCTATAGCTTCAGCTTCGTGCCCCAGTCCGCCCCTATGGTGCGCGGCATCTTCGCCACGGTACAGTTCCGGCCTGACAAGCGTCTCGGGCTGGACGCGGCGGCTGTACAGGCCAGGATCGAATCGGCCTACCAGGGCGCCCCCTTCGTGCGGCTCATCGGCGAATCGCCGCGGGTGGGTGCGGTGGCTGGCAGCAACTTCTGCGATATCGGCTGGCAGGTAAGGGACGGCACCTTAGTGGTCATGACAGCCCTCGACAACCTGGTGAAGGGCATGGCCGGTCAGGCGTTGCAGAACATGAACTTGGCGCTGGGCTTCCCCGAGACCGAAGGGCTCATGCTGGCGGGGACTTACCCAGGCTGAGCGCTTTGCTTCTCAACAAGGCGTAGCCGAAAAGAAAAAGCCCGGAGTGTCGCCACCCCGGGCTTTTCGCCTTAAGGGCGGGATCTTTCAGTGGGTGGCGGCGGCCGGGGCGGACGTGGTGCCCGCCGCGGGTGCGGTGTTCGCCGTGGGCGCGATCATGTCGCTGTTCCAGATGTCACGGGAGATCTTCCAGCCGCCATCGTTCCTGAGTATCTCCACGAACTTGCCGCGGTCCATGGTAACGCCGTTCGCGCCGAGCTCGGTGTAGTAGCCGTAGCTATAGGCGTTGTCGCCACAGACGTTGGTCTCGGTGTAGTTGAGCAGCATTCCGGACATGGGCGGCACCAGCATCTGGCGCATGAAGTCCTCCACCGCGATCTTGCTCTTCACGGTAGCCAGGTTCGGCGGCATGAGTACCGCGTCATCGGTGTAGAGCGCAGCGATGCCGGAGGCATCCTTGCCGTTGTAGGCCTTGAGCAGGGCGGAGTGCATGTCCTGGATATCCTGCTGCGCCTCTTCGGCCGAGCGTGAACCCGGGACAGCGCCCGAGGTGGCGCAGCCGGCGCAGATGAGGAAGCAGACCGCCAAGCCAGCGGCGGTGAAGGCACGAATGAGGGAGTTCATCTTAATATATCCCTTGCAGTGACGACAGGCTCGAAAGTATAGCCCGGCGCAACCCCCATGCAAGCCGCGGGGTGGGATATCAGATATAGGTCAGATTTTAGACAGCAGCGAATCGAGCATGCGCGCGGGCAAGATGCGACGGGCCGCTGCCAGCGCATAGGCTGGCAACGTCACGTAATAGCGGACCTTGGGGCGGCGGCTCTCGAGGGCATGAGCAATCCTCCGTGCCACCACCTCTGAGCCCACGGTGAAAGGCTGGTTGTCCTTGCGTGCCCCGGTCTCGGCGCGCAATTTCACATATCGGTCACGATACGGACTCGCCGCCGTATCCACGAGGGCATCGAAGTTGGCGAGGGAGTTATCGCGGAAGCGGCTTCTCACCGCACCCGGGTTTACGAGCGACACCTGGATACCACTCCCCGCGAGCTCGAGCCGCAGGGTGTCGGTGATACCCTCCAGTGCGAACTTGCTGGCGTTATAGGCGCCGCGCCAGGGTACCGCTACGCGACCCAGGATGGAGCTCACCATCACTACCCGGCCATGCCCCTGGCGGCGCATGAGCGGCAGCACTTTGTTGGTGAGCTCCAGAGTGCCGAAAAAGTTGACGTCGAACTGCCGCTGCAGGAGTTCCCGTCGGAGGTCCTCCACGGCTCCTGGGATGGCGATACCGGCGTTGTTCACGAGCGCGTCGAGGCGTCCACCCGTGAGCGTCAGGGCTTCGTCCAGGGCCGTGCCGATGCTCTCGGGCTTCGCGATATCGAGTTCGACTGCGGCAAGTCCCTCGGCGCGTAGGCGCGCCACATCCTGCTCCTGCCTGGCGCTCGCCACCACCCGCCAGCCGTGAGCGGTGAGATGCCGTGCCGTGGCGAGGCCGATGCCGCTGGAGCAACCGGTGACGAGCACCGAACGCGTCTCACTCATGGTTCATTCCAGTCGGAAGGTGGCTAGAGTCTCGGGCTGTATGGTCCGCTTCTCCTCTGCCTCCCGCTGCTGCAGCGCCCAGAGGCGGGAATAGAGGCCCTTCGCTTTTAGTAGCTGACGGTGGGTGCCACGTTCCGCCACCCGGCACTCGTCCAACACCACGATCTCGTCCGCGTCCACGATGGTGGATAAGCGGTGCGCGATCACGAGGCTGGTGCGCTTCGCCGCCACTTCGCTCATGGCCACGAGGATTGCCTGTTCGGCGTTGGAGTCTAGGCTCGAGGTGGCTTCGTCGAAGATCAACACCGGCGGGTCCTTGAGAATGGCGCGAGCGATGGCCACCCGTTGTTTCTCGCCGCCGGAGAGCTTCAAGCCCCGCTCGCCCACCAGCGTGCCGTAGCCATGGGGCAGGGCGGCGATAAATTGGGAGAGGTGCGCGAGCTCCGCCGCCCGCTCCACCGCGGCGCGGTCGGATTGCGGCCGGCCATAGGCGATGTTGTAGTAGATGCTGTCGTTGAACAGCACCGTGTCCTGGGGGACGATGCCGAGCTGGCGGCGCAGGCTGTCTCGGGTCACATCGCGGATGTCCGCGCCGTCGAGCGTGATGCGGCCGCCCCCCACGTCGTAGAAACGGTACAGGAGTCGCGCGATGGTGGACTTGCCGGCGCCGCTCGGGCCCACGATGGCTACTTTCTTGCCGGCCGGCACCCGGAAGTCCACTCCATGCAGGATCTCCCGGTCCGGGCCGTAGCCGAAGCGCACGTTCTCGAAGCGGA
>DASUBN010000190.1:0-2581 GCA_035763245.1 Gammaproteobacteria bacterium
TCGATGTCCACCCAAGACCCGCAGGGCAACGGCGCTCCCGGCCTGCGAGCCTGGTTCCAGCGCCTCGGCCAGGCCCTCTCCGGCGAACCCCGCGACCGGGAGGAGTTGCTGGAACTGCTCAACGACGCCCGTGAACGCAACCTGTTCGATGCCGACGCCCAGACCATGCTGGAGGGCGTGCTGCAGGTGTCCGACATGCAGGTGCGGGACGTGATGATCCCCCGCGCGCAGATGGTGGTGTTGGAGAAGGATGCGAGCCTGGAGGGAGCCCTGGCGGTGGTAAGCGAATCGGGCCATTCCCGCTTTCCGGTGGTGGGAGAGAGTCGCGATGAGGTTATCGGCATCGTACTGGCCAAGGACCTGCTCAACCATTTCGTGGAAGACGGCGACGGCCCGTTCAATATCCGCGAGTACCTGCGTCCCGCGCCCTTCGTGCCTGAGAGTATGCGGCTCAACATCCTGCTGAAGAAGTTCCGCGCCAGCCGCAACCACATGGCCATTGTCGCCGACGAATACGGTGGGGTCGCAGGTCTCGTGACCATCGAGGACGTGCTGGAACAGATAGTCGGCGACATCGACGATGAGTACGACGTGGACGATGAGGCGCGCATCCTCAAGCACACCGACACGCGCTACACCGTCAAGGCGCTTACCCCGGTAGAGGATTTCAATGAATATTTCGATACCCACTTCAGCGACGAGGAGTTCGAGACCGTCGGTGGACTCGTGATCCACGCGTTCGGTCACCTGCCGAAACGAGGCGAGAAGACTGAGTTCGGCGGCTTTCGCTTCAAGGTGCTACGAGCCGACAGTCGGCGCCTGCACCTCCTTGAGGTATTGCGCAAACCCACCACGGGCGAGAAGTCGTCCGTATGAGTCGTGCCGCCGAGTTCGTCCGCCGGCTGTCCGCGGTGGCGGTGGCGTTGCGCGCAGGTATCCGGGGCGATCTGCTTGCGGCCTTCGCTGGCGCTCTGCTGGTGCCGGCCTTCGCGCCCTTCGATTGCTATCTCCTCGCGGTGGCGGCCCCGGCGTTGTTGCTATGGCTCATCGGTCCCCTCGGATGGAGGCGTGCCGCCTGGCGCGGCTTCCTGTTCGGTTTCGCGGAGTTCGCCTTGGGCGTGCACTGGATCTACATCAGTCTGCACGGCATGGGTGGCGTGGACGCGCCCATCGCCGTGATCATGCTGATCTTGCTGGTGGCGGTGATGGGTTGCTACAGTGCCACCGCCTGCGGCCTTGCGGCAGGGTTCACCGACGATGGCTGGCAGCGACGGCTATTGCTCTTCCCGGCGACGTGGGCGCTCACCGAATGGGTGCGCAGCTGGTTCCTCACTGGCTTCCCTTGGCTCAATTTGGGGGTGAGCCAGGTGGACGGGCCCCTGCGCGGTTATGCGTCACTCCTCGGTACCTTCGGCGTAGGCTTCTGCGTGATATTGAGCGCCGGCCTCCTCCTCGACATGCTTGCTCCGCGACGCCGGCGCGCGTTGGCGCTCGCCGGGTTCACGGCCCTGTGGGTTGTCGGTGGGTTGTTGGCGGCGGTGCGGTGGACCCATCCGGCGGGTCCCAAGTTCCGGGTGAGCCTGGTGCAAGGCAACATTGCCCAGGACGAGAAGTGGGAACCGGAGTACTTTGGGCCGACCCTGGAGATGTATCGCGCTCTCACCGTCGAGAATTGGAAAAGTCGGCTCGTGGTCTGGCCCGAGGCGGCGGTACCCGCCTACGAGGATGAGGTGAAGGAGGACTTCCTGGATCCGCTGGAGGCTGAAGCCCGCAAGCACGGCACGGATATTTTGATGGGTATCCCCACCTACAACCCCGCCGGTGACGCCTACTACAACAGCGTCATCAGTTTGGGCTCGTCGGATGGTGTCTACGACAAACGTCACCTCGTGCCCTTCGGGGAGAACTTCGAGTTCCTCCCTGGCTGGGTGCGCTCTCTGCTGCGCTCCATGGACCTGCCCTATTCGAGTTTCAGTCCAGGGGCGGCGCACCAGGTGCTGCTGAAGGCGGCCGGCTATCCTGTGGGTGTGTCCATCTGTTACGAAGATGCTTACGGGGATGAGATAATGCAAGACTTGCCGGAGGCGGCCTATCTCGTGAACGTGAGCAACGACGGTTGGTTCGGCAAGTCCATCGCCTTGCCTCAGCACCTTGAGATTTCCCGCATGGTCGCCTTGGAGGCGGGTCGCTATCTGCTGCGCGCTACCAATACCGGTATCACCGCCATCGTGGACGATGCCGGCCGTATCGTCGGTCGTGCGCCGTCCGGGGAACGCAGCGTATTGAGCGGCGACATCGTGCCGCTCGCCGGTGCCACGCCCGTCTCCCGCTGGGGTAACTCGCCGGTGTTGTTGCTTTCGCTGCTCCTGGTGGCCGCTTGTGCCGTGCGCGTGCGACACGGTAAGGACGCCTGATGGCTACCCTGGAGCAGTTGCGAAACGCCTTTACGGTTTGGTGCAACCGTGGAGGCGGTGAAAGCCGGCTGGATCAGGCGTTGCGCCTCCTCACCGCTGCGATTGTCATGCTGTTCCCGGCAGCTTGCCTGGTTGTGAACCGCAGCGACAGCGCGAGCCTGATATTC
>DASUBN010000191.1:0-2160 GCA_035763245.1 Gammaproteobacteria bacterium
TCAAGCTCAACTACGGCTCGCTGTACACGGTGATCGAGGGTCTGGAGCGGGAGGGCTACATCGCCGCGGTCGAGACCCGCCGCGACGGGCGCCGGCCGGAGAAGACGGTGTACCGCATCACCAATACCGGCGAAGCCTACATGCTCGAGTGGATGCGCGAGCTCGTGAGCGTGCCCATGAAGGAGTATCCGCAGTACGAGGCGGCCTTGAGCCTCCTGCCGGTGCTGCCGCCCGAGGAGGTGGTGCCGCTCTTGGAGGCGCGCATCCGCTTCCTCAAGAAGACCCTCGAAGCCTGCGCCGAGGAAGCCCAAGCCTGCCGCGACATGAAGCTGCCCCGGCTCTTCTCCATCGAATCCGAATACTACGAAGCCATGACCCGCACGGAACTCGGCTTCACCGAATCCCTGCTGCGTGACATCCGCCACGACGCGGGCGGCCTCACCCGCCTGTGGAAGCAGATGCGCGCACAGGTCCTGGGCTCCAGGAAACCTGCCGGAGGCTCCGGTAAACCGTCCAGCAAGAGGAAGAAGTCCCCATGAACGCGAACGTCGCCGAGAAATACCACGTCGAGAACGATCCGGAGATGGTGAAGTACTGGGTCAAGCAGGGCCCGAAGACCGCGGCCTTCCTGCTGGTCATCCCCGGCTGCAGCCTCATGGGCTACGGCACGGGCCTGCTACTGGCCGCTCCCTTGGCTTGCGGGGCCATCGGCCTCGGCGCCGGGCTCCTGGTCTGGGGGCTCGTGGTGGCGTTGACTGATTGAGATGCATTGAGGGGACGCTCTCACGAACGTCCCTCGTCTTCATCTGAAATCCCGGGAGCTGTGGCAGAGCCGCCCCAGCAGGTGGCTATAGTCCAGGAGTTCCGCGGCCACCACGTGCACCAAATCCCCCTGGCGCTGCAGCTCGCCGCGGATACCCATGAGCTGCGCATGCAGCAGGATCCTGCGGCAGCGTGCACTGATGTCGCGCCACACTACGGAATTCACCTGTCCAGTCTCATCCTCGAGGGTCACGAAGGTCACGCCCTTGGCGCTGCCTGGGCGCTGCCGGTGGGTGACGAGACCCGCGACGCAGACCCGCGCCGCATCGGGCAGGCGGTACAACCGTTCTGCCGGTGCGATACCGCGCTTGTCCAAGTGCGGGCGCAGCAGAGCCAGGGGGTGACGGCCCAAGGTGAACCCCAGGCTGGCGTAATCCGCCACCAGGTCTTCGCCTTCCGTGGGCGGCGCAAGCAGCGGTTCTGCCTCGGCGAGAGGTGCCACTCCCAAGCTCCAAGGTTCTTCAACGCCCAGGGCCTGCCAGTAGCTCCGGTGACGGTCGCCTTCCAGGCTCGCCAGCGCACCTGCCTGGGCCAGCTGTTTGAAGCTGTGGCGTTTGAGCCGAGCGCGGCGCGCGAGATTCCCGGCACCTGTGAACGGCCCACTCGCCCGGGCGGCAACGATGGCCTGGCCGACGGCGGCGCTCAATCCGCTCACCTGCGTGAGGCCCAGCCTGACCGCCGGCTGGGTATCTGAGGGCTCGAGGCTGCACTCCCAGTCGCTCCGATTCACGTCTACGGGGCGGACCTCCACGCCGTGGCGGCGCGCATCCTGCACGAGTTGCGCTGGGGCGTAGAAGCCGAGCGGAGCGCTGTTCAGGAGCGAGCACAGGAAGGCCGCGGGTTCGTACCGCTTGAGCCAGCAGGAGGCGTAGGCCAGGAGGGCGAAGCTCGCGGAATGGGATTCGGGGAAGCCGTATTCGGCGAAACCCTGTATCTGCCGGTAGATGCGTGCGGCGAACTCGTCGGTGTAACCCCGTGCGCGCATGCCGGCGTGGAGCTTCTGTTCGAAAGGGCCCATCTTCCCGGTGCGGCGCCAGGCGGCCATGGCCCGGCGCAGTTGGTCGGCCTCCCCGGCCGTGAAGCCGGCCGCCACCACCGCGAGCTGCATCACCTGCTCCTGGAAGATAGGTATACCCAGGGTGCGGGAGAGCACACTCTCCACAGCCGCACTGGGATAGCTTACGGGCTCGAGCCCGTTCCGGCGCGCGAGGTAGGGGTGCACCATGTCGCCCTGGATGGGGCCGGGGCGCACCAGGGCAATCTCGACCACCAGGTCGTAGAAGCACGCCGGCTTCAAGCGCGGCAGCATGGACATCTGCGCGCGCGATTCGATCTGGA
>DASUBN010000192.1:0-6672 GCA_035763245.1 Gammaproteobacteria bacterium
AGTTATCCTTGTTGATGTTTACGGGCGCGCGTTCCTCGACCGCCTTGTCGCTCTGCTTGCCGGTGAAGTCGCCCAGCACGAGCATCTTCAATGGCAGTTCGACGTCCTCAGCGTTGTCGCCGGTCTCGGACTGGTAGACGATGTTGACGCGCTCCTTGGGAGCGACTGAACCTTTGTCTTTGTCGGCCATGGTGGTTTCCTCCGTCTATATCTTCACGTTCAGGGCAATCGCGGGATCCAGGCTGCTCAGGGCGGAGAACGCGTGGGCGGCGCGGGCCGCCGCCTCCGGGGCGCCCTTCGCCTTGCCGGTGGACTTGTCGTAGGCGGTGAGCAGGAGCTTGTAGACGCGAACGGCGAGCTCCGGCTCCCACTCACGCAGGCGGAACTCGTCGATGCGCGCGGTGAGCGCCTCGAGCAGCGGCGCCGCCACGTTGGCATGGCCGCTCTGCACCAGGAGCTGGGCCAGCGCCAAGCGCCACATGAACTGTTCGTGGGCGCTGGCGGTGGCATTGAAACCGTCGGTGAGCTGCTTCACGGCGCCGTCGAGGTTGCCGGCGGTGGCCGTGGCGCGGGCGTTGTTGAAGGCCTCATCCCAGGGCGCGGCCTCGCTCTTGGTGCGCTTGCCGCGCGCGGGCTGCGCCTCGCCCGAGGCCTGCTCCGCGATCCAGTCGCGGGTCGCGTCCTCGGCGAAGGGCTTGCCGCCCAGGAACTTCAGTTCCGGCAGACCCGGCACCGTATTGAGGAAGTTCGCGAGCTCGCGCAGTACCGTCTTGCGCGCGGCCGTGCCGCGCTCACCCAGCGCCTCGAGGACATCGGCGGCCAGCTTCTGGCCGTCCAGCCAGTAGGGCGCCTTGGAGAGGGTGGATTCGAGTTCCGGCAGCAAGGCCTCGAGCTGCCCCGCCTGGCGCTGGGTCTCGAACTGTTTGAGGCGCTCCGGCGCGGGACCGGGTATCTGGGTCTGGCCGTCGGCCTGGGCGGGAGCCGATTCCACCGTCAGCCAGCCGGCGGTGCGGTTGAGGCGGTAAGCACGAGGGTCGGCCACGTCCTTGCCGAGCCAATACTTGGTGACCTTGCGGGCCAGATCCTGCATCTGTCGCAGCACCTTCTTGGCATCGGCGTCATTCAGGACTTCGGCGATCTCGGCGGGGGCCGCGGCGGCGGGCCGCGGCGCGGCGCCGACCGCCGGCTTAGCCGCGGCAGGCGGGGCTTCGAGGGCCTGCTGATGATCCTTGAGCGGACGGCTCAGGTCCGTGAGGCCGGGTGCCTCCTGGCCCATCTTCTCCACGAGCTGGGAGTCCAGTTCCTTCAGGAGGGCCGCGGCCTGGTTCACCGCCTCCTTCTCGGCGGGCTTCGGGCGCGTGTCGCGCACCTGCTTGCCGGTCTTCTCGGCCAGCCAGGCCATGGCGGTGCCCCGGGCGCGCAGGCGCTTCAGTTCCGGGAACAGGCCGTCCCAATGCTTCTGGGTGAGGTCGCGCAGCACCTGCAGGCCCGCGGCGAGCCCGGCGTAGCGCTGGGTCTCCATCAAGCCGCGGCAGAGATAGGCGGCCACCAACAGGTCCTTGGATTTGGTCTGCAGGATGGCGGTGGCGAGTTCCACCACCTTGCCCCAGTCCACCGCGCTCGGCGTCAGGGACTCCTGCTTGGCGAGTTCGGCTTCGAGCTGTTCGAATTCGGGTTCATAACGGGCGGACTGCCCGCAGGGCTGCTCCGGGCTGATGGGGGTGGACCCCAACTCGGCGAGCTGCTGGTTGACCGAAGCTTCAGCCACGAGCGTTCCCTAAATTTGCGAAGACTCGGGGCTCAGCCCTCGAAGCGCCGGGTCACGGCGCAGGTGCGTCTTCGGGTTGCAACCGGTTCGTTAGAAGACGAAATTCCGGAAACTTTCAACCTACCCCTCGCGGATCCCGTCTCCAGGCATCCGCCGCATAACACCTTGGCAGTCTTTACCCTGACACCTTATGCCGGGAGCTGGGCTCGTGGCGTTCAAGAGCGGGATTCGGATTCCAGGTCCCTCGGGAGTCTAACACGCAAGGATTAGGTTAACACGGCATTTTGACCAATCGAATTATCAAGTTACCGCTGTTTCTCCAGTCCAGGCTTAGGAAGAAATCTCGACTTGCTGACATAAGCCATCTTGATGCATGCCTGTGGCATCGCTGTTACAATTTTTTGGTTTTACGTCGTTATCCTCCAGACGAGGATATGTTGCTTACTTATCTTGCTGATTAGGCAGGCAAACCCTTCCGGACGGGCACATGTTCATATTCAACAAGGAAAGCCCGGTGGCTGTGTTGTACGCCGAATACGGCGGCAACGAGGGGCCCCACGGCCTGCACGAAGGGGATCCCCGCCTAGAGCCCCTGCGCAGCCTGATCACTGGTGGAGCCGGGCGGCTCGACGAGTTTGATCACCGCCATCTGCTTGCGGTCTTCGAGCAGACCGACCAGGCCGCCGAGGTTGCGCGTCAGCTGCATATTGCCCTCATCTCCACCGACCCCCCTACCCAGCCGGTGTTCATGGCGCTCCACGCCGGCAAGAAAGAGATCCCCGGCAAGCCACCGGCGAAAGGCGGGCTAGGCGAAGTCGTGAAGAGCATAGTGGGCTTGGCCGACGAGCAAGCGCTGCTCATGAGCGATGCCGCCTGGAAGGTGCTCTCAGAGCCGGTGCAAAGTCACGCTGCCAGTTCCCTGAAGCCAGTGCCCCAGGGTGCGGGCGGACAGCTGTACGAGATGGCCTGGGTGGAGCCCACCACCGCCGAGCGCACCAAGATGGTCACCATGATGTGGGACAAGCAGGACGCGACCGCACACCTGCATCTGCTGCTCACCTACCGCGAGCAGCAGATCCAAGTGAACGTCTCGCGCCCCGCCATCATCATCGGCCGCTCCAGCCAATGCGATCTCGTGGTGAATCACAAGCGCGCCTCGCGCCTGCATGCGCGCGTCGAGTACCGGGACGGCAATTTCGTGCTGGTGGACCAGAGCGGTAACGGCACCTTCGTGCGCTTCTCCGACGGCGACAAGGTGAAGGTGCACATGAACAGCCTGCCCATCCGCGGCGCTGGCGACATCGGCCTCGGGGACGCGGAGGACGCGCTCTCGGACGACGCCCTGCGCTTCGTCTGCGTCGAATAGCCACGAGCCGGCCGCTTCCTCGCCAGCCCAGGGTGGCTGTGGCACAATAGCCGCCGTTCCAGCCCGGGGATTCCCCTCCCTGGCCGACCCTCCCAAAAGATTGCCCGGATGGCGGAACTGGTAGACGCGCGGGACTCAAAATCCCGTTCCCTCTAAAGGAGTGTGGGTTCGATTCCCTCTCCGGGCACCAATCATCCTTTAAAAGCCGTTCACTGACCCATCCCTGGTGTCATGAACAGCCGCTACCTCCCCGTAGCCGCGCTTGAGCGGACACGGGCGATGCCCGCGTACAAACATCGCTCTCGCCCTCTCTGGGAACCAATTACCCAAATAATCGATCAGTGAAACGTCCTTAAATTTATCAGTCTTCCATATAGGCGCTCATGAATGCATCCATGACATGGCGGGTCACGCCACCAGTGACGTGGCGCATGTCCTCCTCCCACGCGATATCGCGATCCGAGTTCATGACGATCTCGTAACTGGGGAAATATTGGACATTTTCGTGAGCCTCGGCCCAGTCCTGGGCCACGGCGCAGAGCGTGGACTTGGAATAGGTGTTGGCCACCACTACATCCCGGCCGCTGTAGGTCGCGATCATGGGCACGGGCGAGGTGGTGACGATGATGCGCAACTCCGGATGCGCGTAGGCGCTCAAAAGCTCGTGTAGGTGCTCCATGTTCTCCAGGTTCTGCAGGTAATTGCTCCGGGTGAACTCATAGCGCTTGGGATGCAGGTCCATCATCTCTTTGATGGGGGTCGCATTGAGATGCACTTCTGCCCGCGTGTCGTACCAAGTTTCCACCAAGCCCAGCGTCAGAAACAGCACTTGGCAGTTCTTGATGCGACGGGTCACATCCGTGATGACGCGGCGGCGCTCCAAGGTGCCAGCATGGTCGACCAGCTTGAGGGCGGGACTCACATGCGGATCGAAGCAGCGCCTAGCGTCGAGATCCACCAGGCTTTTCTCTGGGAATGCCGCCCCGGGCTGCAGGGCCCAGGTCAGCTCGTTCAGTATCGAGTAGGTGGTGTATTTGTTGGTGAACGTCAGCGGAGTCAACTTATGGTTCTCGGCTATCTCGAACCGGTCAAAATCCGTCGCCGCACTCTCTATCCTAAGGCCCGATTTCTGCAGCGCCGCCTCGATACCGCGAGCGAATCAGGAGCCGATGGCGAACATGCGGTCGGTCCGCTTTATGCGGAACCGGGGCTGAACCGCCGGCACGAACAGGCTCCGTCGCAGCCGCTGACAGGCATAAGGCCCGCCCATGTCATGGACATCGATGCCCGCCTTGTACCAGCGCGAATGCTCCTGGGCGAAATTCTTGACCGCGGCCGTGCCCAAGAGTCGCGCGCTGAGCCGGTACAAGGTCGACTTCAGATGCGGCCGCTGTTCCAACGCTTTTGCTATAAATCCCATCGCTCCGCTCCATACTGCAAAAAGGTGCCGGCCACGCGCCCAAGCGATTTTAGCACCCGACCTTTGGTGCCTTGCTGCGGTGGACGCGATGTACCGCCTGATATAATCATCACTAGTCCTCACCCTTGGCCTTTCGGCCTGCCCCGAACATGAATTACTGCTCGCAATGCGGCAAGCCGGTGGTGCTCGCAATCCCGCCCGGCGACAACCTGCCGCGCTTCGTCTGCGAGGCCTGTGGCACCATCCATTACCAGAACCCGCGATTGGTGGTGGGCTGCGTGGCCGAGTGGCAAGGCCGCCTCCTGCTCTGCCGCCGCGCCATCGACCCGCGCAAGGGTTTCTGGACCCTGCCGGCGGGCTTCATGGAGAACGGCGAGACCACGCCGGAGGCCGCGGCACGGGAGACCGCCGAAGAAGCGCTCGCGGAAGTGGAAGGCCTGGAGCCCTTCGCCCTCGTGAACGTGCCGCACGTGGACCAGGTGCATCTCATGTTCCGCGGACGACTGAAGGACGGCCGGCACGCCCCCGGCACCGAGAGTCTGGAGACCGTGCTCGCAGAGGAACGGGATATCCCCTGGGGCGAGATCGCCTTTCCCAGCGTGCGCTACACCCTGGAGCGCTACCTGGAGGACCGCCGTGGCAGCGGCTTCGGTTTCCATATCACGACCTGGGAAAAGTCCGCGGGGCGCTGAGCCCGGGGGAATGTGGCAAAATTCGCTTACGGCATCGCGTTGGAGTAGCGCCATGGCATTCGTGGTCACGGAAAACTGCATCAAGTGCAAATACACGGACTGCGTGGAGGTCTGCCCGGTGGACTGCTTCCACGAAGGCCCGAACTTCCTGGTCATCGACCCGGACGAGTGCATCGATTGCACCCTGTGCGAGCCGGAATGCCCCATCAACGCCATCTATTCCGAGGACGACCTGCCGGAGGACCAGCAGCAGTTCAAGAAGTTGAACGCCGAGCTGGCCCAGGAATGGCCGGTGATCACCCGCCAGAAGCCGGCCCCCGCCGACGCGAAGGAATGGGAAGGCAGGCCCGGGAAGCTGGACTTGCTGGAGAAGTGAAGCTCAGTCAGCGGACAGCGCCAGCGCCGCCGGATCGTTCAAGAGCGGCACCAGCTGTGCCGCCGGGACGTAGCCATCGATCAACTGCCCGGTCTCGGTGATGATCAGCGGCGTGCCCGTGGCCCCGAGACGCTGCGCCAGATCATAGCCCGCCGCCACGGACGTTCCATCATCGCACTTCGGCGACGTCACCGGCTTGCCGCCCATGGCATCCCGATATGCCGTCTGCCGGTCCTTCGCGCACCATACCGCCACCGCCTTGTTCCACGAGGACGACCCCATCCCCGCCCGCGGGTAGGCGAGATAATGCAGTTCCACGCCCTGAGCAGTGAGCTCCGGCATCTCCCGGGCGAGGGCCCGACAATACTGGCAGTCGATGTCCGTCAGTACCGTGAGCACGTGCTTGGGATGGGCCACCGGGAACACGATCATGTCTCGCCGGCTGATGCGGCCGATGTAGGCGAGCCGCGCCCGGTCCCGCTGTTCGCGAGTGAGATCCTTGCCGCTCTTCACGTCCACGATATCGCCGCGCATCAGGTAGCGTCCATCGGCCGTCACATAAGTCACCTCGGGACCGAGGGTAACTTGATACAGCCCCGCCACCGGCGCGGGCCGGATGTCTGTGGACTGCACTTTGAGCTTTGCGGCGAGCCGCTCCACCACATCATCCGCCCGGGCGACAGCGCTCAGGGCCAGCAGACCCAACAGGGCGGAGAAGACGCAAGCAGATCGGTGCATGAGACTGAAACCCTTGGAATGAGAAGGGCCGCGTCGAAGACGCGGCCCTTAGGATGATATATCCAGCAAGCTTTAGCCCCGTGGATGGTGCTTAGAGTGCACGTCCTTCAGACGCTCGCGGGCAACGTGGGTGTAGATCTGCGTGGTGGACACGTCGCTGTGGCCGAGCAGCATCTGCACCACGCGCAGGTCCGCGCCGTGGTTCAGGAGGTGGGTGGCGAAGGCATGGCGCAGGGTATGCGGCGACAGCCCGTTGCGGATGTTCGCCTGCTCCGCATAACGCTTGATGATGTGCCAGAAGGCCTGGCGCGT
>DASUBN010000193.1:0-3422 GCA_035763245.1 Gammaproteobacteria bacterium
AGGTGGCGACCGCCGGCCAGTGTGAGATCGGCGTGGCCTTCGGGCATCTGGTGCAGAAGGCTGACGAGGTGCAGATCCTGAAATACGTGATCATGAACGTGGCCCACGCCTATGGGAAGACCGCCACCTTCATGCCGAAGCCCCTGGTGGGCGACAACGGCAACGGCATGCACGTACACCAGTCCCTGGCGAAGGACGGTAAGAACCTCTTCAGCGGTAGCCTCTACGGCGGCCTCTCCGAGACCGCGCTCTACTACATCGGCGGCATCATCAAGCACGCGCGCGCGCTCAACGCCATCACCAATGCCGGCACCAACAGCTACAAACGCCTGGTACCGGGTTTCGAGGCGCCGGTGATGCTGGCCTATTCTGCCCGTAACCGTTCCGCTTCGATCCGCATCCCCTACGTGTCCAACCCCAAGGCGCGCCGCATCGAGGTACGGTTCCCGGACTCCAGCGCCAACCCCTACTTCGCCTTCGCGGCCATGATGATGGCGGGTCTGGACGGCATCCAGAACAAGATCCATCCGGGTGAGGCCATGGACAAAGACCTTTACGACTTGCCGCCGGAGGAAGAGAAAAACATCCCGCAGGTGTGCTGGTCTCTGGACATGGCACTCGAGCATCTCGACAAGGACCGGGAATTCCTGAAGCGTGGCGGCGTGTTCACCGACGATGTATTGGATGCCTACATCGGTCTCAAGATGCAGGATGTGACGCGCATGCGCATGACCACGCATCCGGTGGAGTTCGACATGTACTACTCGCTGTGACCGAAGCCGCTGTGCTCGGCATGGCGTTATCTGTAGCAGGATGCATACGTGCAGCGGAACACAGGGATGTGCGGGAGTGGCGAGCGGGAAGTGCCCATGCTATCCATCCATGGAGTGCCGGCCAGCCTCGCCATCCCTGGCGGGTCGTTCGCCGCATGCGGCGAACCCTTCGCTCGCGACGCTTTGGTCTTAGTGCTTGCTCAGTGATCAGTGAAGTAATGACTCAGCCGCCCTCGGGCATCTGAGTTTTTTGGAGAGAGCGCATGAACATCCGTCCTGTACGAGTCTCGGATGCCACAGCACTCGCTGCCATCTATGCGCCCAGCGTGACCGAGGGGGCCGCCTCCTTCGAACTCACCCCGCCCACGGCGGAACAGATGGCCGAGCGCATTCAGCGCAATCTGCAAGAGCGGCCCTGGTTGGTCTTAGAAGCCGCGGACGCGGTGCTGGGGTATGCCTATGCCTCGGCCCACAATGAGCGACCGGCCTATCGGTGGTCGGTGAACGTCTCCGTGTACGTATTCGCCGGCTGTCGCCGGCAGGGCGTAGGCCGCGCGCTTTACCGCGAACTCTTCGCCCAGCTCCGGGGGAGGGGATACTACAACGCCTACGCTGGCATTACCCTGCCCAATGCGGCTAGTGTCGGGCTGCATGAGTCTTTCGGCTTCATGCCGGTGGGTGTCTACCGCCATGCCGGATTCAAGTTGGGGCGTTGGTGGGATGTGGGTTGGTGGCAGAAGAGCCTTTGTGCCCATACCGTTCCAACCGATTCCCCCTTGAGCTTGGCGAGCTGAACAGACGCAGACGCCGGTGCTCTCGGCACCGGCGTCTGCACATCGATAGAAAAGCTGGTGTGCCGCGGGGATGGGGGGAAACGGCACACCAGCAAGAGGCCGGGAGTGGGGTAGCTCCCGGGCGGCCCCACAGGGAGAAGAGGGGCCGCGGTCACGCGCGGGCGCGCGTGATTCGTCAAACCGATTCTGTAATCCATTTAACAGTTTGGACTAGACCGTCCAGTCCAAATAATCATAGTCCTAGACTTGGGTATTTTCAAGTCTTAAGTGACCCTTGGTCATTAAAACTTGAGAGAGGGCTGGGGATGCACTAATCTGCGGCTATGAAGCGGGTTTTCAAGCTCCTTGCCCTATTGCTTTGCGGCCTCGCCGTGCTCTCGGCCGGTTTCGGTGACACCCTCTACAAATGGGTGGATGAGCAGGGCAATGTGCATTACTCCGATAAGCCCCATCAGGGGGCTACCCGGTTGCATCTCCCCAAACCCACCACATATGCAGCGCCGGCCGTCGCGATGCCCGAGGCGCAGAACGATTCGCATCCGCCGCCGGCCCAGCAGGAGGGCTACACCAGCTTCGAGATCGCCTCGCCGATACCGGACCAAGTCCTCTGGAACGTGCAGAGCGTGACGGTGAGTCTGAGCGTGCAACCGGGTCTGCATCAGGGTGATCAGGTGACCATCACCGTGGATAACAAGACGGTTGGCCCCAGCGCCGCCACCACGGCCACGTTCAATGATTTGGATCGGGGCGAGCACACAGTGCACGCCACTCTCTCGGGTCCGGGCGGCAGCATGATCGCCAAGCCCGTGACCTTCTATATTCAGCGCGGCACTCAGCACATGCACTAATCTGGGGCATATGCACTATAATGGTGCATAGCCTGAGGTCGGTGTGGATTCCAAAGTCCTGCTTTCAAGCATCCTGGAGAGCCAGACCACCGCGTTGCTCTGGCTGGACGCATCCCTCTGCGTAATCTACTTGAACCCGGCCGCCGAAACCCTGCTGAAGCTCGATGGCAAGCAGGCGCTCGGGAGCCCCATCGGCCAATGTCTGCCTGGGGCGCGGGAACTGCTCTCCGCTCTCAGCCGCGCCGCGGAGCGGCGCGAGGCCTATACCCAACGGGAACTCAAGCTGGACCTGGAAGCAGGGGAAGGCGCCACCGTGGATTGCACCGTAACACCCGTGGCGGAGCGGGATGGGGGAGCGCCGCTCCTGGTGGAACTCGTCCCCCTCGACCGGCACCTGCGCATCAGTCGCGAGGATGCGCTCATGGTCCAGCATGCTGCCAACCGTCTGCTGGCCCGCAACCTGGCCCATGAGATACGCAACCCTCTGGGCGGTTTGCGCGGCGCGGCTCAGCTCCTGGATCGGCGCCTGCCCGACGAAGACCTCAAGGAATACACCCGCATCATCATGGGGGAGGCGGACCGACTCACGGCGCTGGTGGATGCCATGCTCGGTCCCGCCCGCCCGCCACAGCGCGCCGCCGTGAACATCCATGAACTCGTGGAACACGTGGCCCGCCTCACTGAGAGCGAGGCGCCCGCGAGCCTAGAGCTCAGGCGCGACTACGATCCAAGCCTGCCGGAACTCAAGCTCGATCGCGGCGAGATCATCCAGGCACTGCTCAACCTGGCGCGCAACGCGCGCGAGGCCCTCGCCGATCGCGGCTGCCTCCTGTTCCGTACCCGGGTGCTGCGCCAGTTCAACATCGGCGTGCACCGCCACCGTCTCGTGGCCTGTGTGGACGTGGAGGACGACGGACCCGGGGTCGCCCCCGAGCTCCTGGCGCGCATCTTCACACCGCTCGTGAGCGGCAAGCCGTATGGCACGGGCCTCGGGCTTTCCATCGCCC
>DASUBN010000194.1:0-2210 GCA_035763245.1 Gammaproteobacteria bacterium
GCCGGTTGCCGCGATAGATCAGGCCCGCGCGATACCAGTCGATGAACACCTTGCGCACCGCGGCCGAGAGCCCGGGGTCCATGGTGAAGCGTTCCCGTGTCCAGTCCACGGAGTCGCCCAGGCGGCGCATCTGGCGGGTGATGGTGGAGCCGGACTCCTCCTTCCATTCCCACACGCGCTCGATGAACTTCTCGCGGCCGAGGTCGTGGCGCGTCTTGCCGGCGGCGGCGAGCTGGTTCTCCACGATCTTCTGGGTGGCGATCCCGGCGTGATCGGTGCCGCCCTGCCAGAGCACCCGGTCCCCGCACATACGGTGGTAGCGGGAGAGGGTGTCCATGAGCGTCTGCTGAAAGGCGTGCCCCATGTGCAGGGTGCCCGTGACGTTGGGGGGCGGCAGCAGGATGCAGTAGGGAGCGCCGGCGCCTTCGGGCTTGAACCAGCCGCGGCTTTCCCAGATCCCGTACCAGCGGTCCTCTATGCCGCGGGGTTCGAAGGCTTTTTCCATGACTACAGCAGAATTTCTAGGCTTGGGGCCGCGTCGCGCGGTCGGAACGGGGATTATACGGGGCGGGGCGGGATTTTCGTTCAGTCTTTCTGGCCGTTTTCCTTCAAGGCGTCCTCCACGATCCCCGGTATCTCCTCCCGGAGCTTCTCCCACACTTTGTTCACCAGGGTGGCATGGATCTCGGCGGATGCGTCACGCAGCAGCCGGTCCGTGAGGGCGGCGATGCGTTCCGTCAGCATCTCCGAGAACAACTCCTGGGGGATGGTGACCACCGCCGGTTTCGCTGTCGTGTCGGCGGGTGTCGGGCTGATCACCGGCTCATCTTCCACGATGTCCGTCAGCAGAGGGATATCGAGGCTGGGTGGGACACGGCCCGGGGTCTTGCGTTCGGGACTCATAGTTTGTGGGTCTCCAGGGGATAGCCCCGGTCCTTATAGAAGCGGAAGCGCTCCCGCCCTCTCGCCTTATGGCCCTTGTCGCCGTCCACCACTTCCGCCACCCGTTCGAAGCGGCTGAAGAAGCCCGGCACCGCCTGCCCCAGGTTGATGAGCAGATGGAACCCTTCCGCGGGCTCGGCGCCGTAGCCGATGTGCACCGCCACTTCCGTGTCCTCGCCGGCGAGCGTGTGAGGCAGGAAGCTCCGGTCCCGGAAGGTCCACAGGAGCTCGTCCAGCTCCCGGGCCGCGCCTTCGGACTCCGTGTGCAGGTATACCCGGTGCCCCAGGCCGCAAGCCTTCTCGGTCAGGCGGCAGGCGAACAGCTCGCGGCTGCGCGGTGCGGATTCGTCCAGGATGTAGAAATCTACTTGAGTCACACCTGGTCCAGGAGATATTGCACCAGCAGCGGTACCGGCCGGCCCGTGGCACCCTTCTCGCCGCCGCCTTTCCAGGCGGTGCCGGCGATGTCGAGATGCGCCCAGGTCATGTTCTTGGTGAAGCGCGCCAGGAAGGAAGCGGCGGTGATGGCGCCACCCTCGCGGCCGGCCACGTTGGCGAAGTCCGCGAAGTTGCTCTTGAGACCCTCCTGATATTCATCGTAGAGCGGCAGCTGCCAGGCGCGGTCGTCGGCCTTCTCGCCAGCTTGCTTCAGGGACTGCACCAGCCGCTCGTTGTTGCCGAACAGGCCCGACACCACGTTGCCGAGCGCGATCACGCAGGCACCGGTCAAGGTCGCCATGTCCACGATGGTCTCAGGCTTGAAGCGTTCGGCGTAGCTCAAGGCGTCGCAGAGGATGAGGCGGCCTTCCGCGTCGGTGTTGAGGATCTCGACGGTCTGACCCGACAGGGTGGTGACGATGTCGCCCGGCCGGCTGGCATCGCCGCCCGGCATGTTCTCACAGGTGGGCACGATGCCCACCACGTTCATCTTGAGGCCCAACGCCATCACGGCCTTGAGGGTGCCGAACACGCTCGCGGCGCCGCACATGTCGAACTTCATCTCGTCCATAGCCGCCGCCGGCTTGATGGAGATGCCACCGGTGTCGAAGGTGATGCCCTTGCCGACCAGCACACGTGGTTTCTGACCTTTGGGGCCGCCGTGGTATTCCATGACGATGAGCTTGGGGGGCTGACGGCTGCCGCGGGCCACCGCGAGCAAGGCGCCCATGCCGAGTTTCTTCATCTGTGCCGGCTCCAGCACCGTCACCTTGAGCTTGCCGCTCTTGGCGAGACGCTTGGCCTCGTCGGCCAGGTAGCTCGGGGTGCAG
>DASUBN010000195.1:0-4190 GCA_035763245.1 Gammaproteobacteria bacterium
CAAGCTCATGGCGGACGCCCTGAAGCAGGACCGCAAGATCATGAGCTGCGGCAACGGCGGCTCGGCGGCGGATTCCCAGCATTTCTCGGCGGAGCTCCTGAACCGTTTCGAGCGGGAGCGCCCGGGCCTCGCCGGCATCGCGCTCACTACCGACACTTCGACGCTCACCTCCATCGCCAACGACTACGAGTACAACGACATCTTCGCCAAGCAGGTGCGGGCGCTGGGCCGCGGCGGCGACGTGCTGCTCGCCATTTCGACGAGCGGCAACTCCCCCAACGTGACGCGCGCCATCGACGCCGCCCACGAGAAGGGCATCCACGTGGTGGCGCTCACGGGCCGCGACGGCGGCAAGATGGCGGCGCAGCTGAAGCAAGGCGACATCGAGATCCGCGTGCCCGCCAAGGTGACGGCACGCATCCAGGAAGTGCACCTCGTCGCCCTGCACTGCATGTGCGATCTCATCGACCTGCATCTCTTCGGCGAGAAATAAGCCGGTGGCCGGCCCCCTGCCGCCGCCGTTCCTGACGCGGCTCGCCGCCGTTGTCGGCGCTGAGGATCTCTACACCGACCCCGCGGACCGCTGGCCTTACAGCTACGACAACAGCCGCCGCCAGGCACAGCCGGACGCCGTGGCCTTCCCCGCCTCCCACGCCGAGGTGTGCGACATCGTGCGCCTCTGCAACGAGTTCAAGGTGCCGCTCACGGCCCGGGGGCTCGGCAGCAGCACCACGGGTTCGGCGGTGCCGATGGCGGGCGGCCTGGTGCTGGCGCTGGAGCGCATGAACAGGGTCATCCGGCTCGATGCCGCGAACCGGGCGCTGGTGGTGGAGACCGGCATCACCAACGGCGCGGTGCAGGAAGCCGCCGCGACCTCGGGGTTCTTCTGGCCGCCGGACCCCACCTCCGCCGGTTACTCCACCGTGGGCGGGAACCTGGCCTGCGGCGCCGGCGGACCCCATGCGGTGAAGTACGGCACCACCCGGGACAACGTCCTGGGCCTGCGCGCGGTGCTGGGCTCGGGCCAGGAGCTCAACGCCGGGGTCTACACCACCAAGGGCGCCATGGGCTATGACTTCACACGGCTGCTCATCGGCTCCGAGGGCACGCTCGCCGTCATCACCGAGGCGACCTTGAAGCTCACGCCCAAGCCCGCGGCGGTGCGCACCCTGCGCGCCCTGTACGCGGACATGACGGCGGCCGCAGCGGCGGTGTCGCGCATCATGGCCCAGCCGGTGACGCCTTGCGTGCTGGAGTTCATCGACAAGGCTTCCATCGACATGATCCGCGGCTACGGCGGCAACGACCTGCCGGCGGACGCGGGCGCGATGCTGCTCATCGAGGTGGATGGCGCACCCTCGCAACTGGAGGAGGCCGCGGCGGCGGTGGGCCAGGCGGCCCAGGGACCGGGCTGCATGGAGTTCCGCGCGGCACGGGATGCTGAGGAGTCCGCCGCCCTCTGGACCTCCCGCAAGGCCCTGTCGCCGGCGCTTCGCAAGATCGCGCCCAAGAAGATCAACGAGGACGTGGTGGTGCCGGTCTCGCGCATGGCGGACTTCATCTCGCACCTGGATACGCTGTCGAAGCGGTATGGCATCCAGATCGTGAACTTCGGCCACGCCGGCAACGGCAACATTCACGTGAACCTCCTGGTGGACCCCGACAACGCGGCGCAGATGAAGAACGCGGAACCCTGCCTCAAGGAGGTGTTCCAGACGGTGCTCTCCATGCAGGGCACGCTGTCGGGGGAACACGGGGTGGGCCTGGAGAAGCGGCCTTTCATGGCGCTGGAGTTCGACGCCCCGACCCTGGAGCTGATGCGGAAGATCAAGCGGGAATTCGACCCGAACGGGATACTCAATCCGGGCAAGCTGCTGCCGGATTAAGACTTCAGCACGCTCTTATAGGTCTCCACATCGCCTAGGCTGAAACAACAGGCGATGATGCGTTCGAAAGCCTGCTCATGCTCACCCATCGCCCGGACTGCGATCTTCGCCGCCGCGTCCTTGGGATATCCGTACACGCCGGTGCTGATGCAGGGGAAGGCGATGCTCCTGATACCTTGCTCCAAAGCCAGCCTGAAGGAATTCCGGTAGCAATTCTCCAACAACCGCGGCTCGCCCCGGCCGCCACCGCCCCAGATGGGACCCGGGGTGTGGATCACCCAGCGGGCCTTGAGGCGAAAGCCGGGGGTGATCCGGGCTTCGCCCGTGGGGCAACCGCCGAACCGGCGGCAGGCCTCCAGCAACTCCGCGCCGGCGGCCCGGTGGATGGCCCCATCCACTCCGCCGCCACCGAGCAAGCTCTGGTTGGCGGCGTTGACGATGGCATCCACGTCCAGCCGGGTGATGTCTCCATGGATGATTTCGATCATGTCTTGCGGGAGCGCCAGGCCCAGATGTATTCACACTCCACGGTCTGTTCTCCAGTCTCATCGGTGATCTTAACGGGCACGGCGATATCGCCTTTCTCGTCCCTCAGGATGCGCCGGCGTTCGGGCTCCGAGATGACAGCCTCGGCACGCAAGTCCCCCTTGGAGCGCTTCACATAGTTGACGCGCATGCTCTTCAGGAGCGGGATCTTCTCGTCGGGCACGCTCATGCCGAATACGGCGCCGGTGGCGGTCTCTCCCAGGAGGGCGACGGCGGCGGCATGAGCGGTGTGGATGTGGTTCTGTATCTTGCGGCGGTTGGGGAGGTGCACGAGCGCACGCGCTTCGCTCAAGTCCTCGAACTTGACGCCGGCGGTGCGCACGAAGCGCACCGTGGCGCCAAAGGCGTAGGTGATGAGCCAGGCACGCAGGCCTGCCGGCAGGTTGTCCATGCGATGCACGGTGCGGCTCAGGCGGTTGCTGGGAGGCATGGGGATATCCTGTTATAGTCGCGCCAATATTATGCCCCGTCGCGGCTCCAAGCTCGCAACTACTCCGTGAACGACAGACCGCTTAAAACCCGGGCCGCTAATGCCACCTGGTGGAGCACGCTGGAGATCGCTAGCCGTTACTGCGTGCAGATCCTGGTGACCATCATACTGGCACGGCTGCTGCAGCCGGCGGACTTCGCCCTGATCGCGATGCTGCTGGTATTCACCACCATCGCCACGATCCTGATTTATTCCAGTTTCGGCTCGGCCCTGATTCAGCGCCAACAGACCTCCGTGGACGACGAGACGACGGCGTTCCTCGTGACCTTGGGCACGGGTCTCTGCATGGCGGCGGTGCTTTGGTCCTGTGCGCCGGCGATCGCCGGTTTCTACCGACAACCGGAACTCGTCCCGCTGATGCATCTCATCGTATGGATCCTACCGCTCGGGGGGCTGGCGGCGGTCCCCGATGCCATGCTCACCAAGCGCCTCAACTTCGTGGCCCGGACCCGCACGGAACTCGTCGCGTCGAGTGTCTCGGGATGCGCGGCCGTCGCCCTGGCCTGGCATGGCTATGGCGTATGGAGCATAGGCTGCCAGATCGTGCTCGCCGGGGGGCTGCGGGCCGGACTGTTGTGGCACGCGGCGCGCTGGATGCCACGGGGCCGCTTCACCCTGGCTTCGCTGCATCGCTTGTTCGGTTTCGGCAGTTTCCTGTTGCTCACGCATCTGCTGGATGAGGGCTTCGTCCGCTTGCAGATTCTGCTGCTGGGCCGGCTCTTCGCAGCCACGACGCTCGGCTACTACACGCTGGCCCAGGCCGCGCAACAGGCGCCGACTTCCTTCATCGAGACCGTCCTCTATCGGGTGGGGCTGCCGGTATTCTCCGAGGTATCCGCGGAGCCGGCCAGGCTCCGCGACCTGTTACGCAGGTCCGCGCGCGTATCCCTGTTCATCTTCATGCCCTGCATGGTCTGCCTCGCGTTGCTCGCCCAGCCGTTCATCGAACTCATATACGGGGCGAAATGGAGGGAAGCGGCACCGATGCTGGCCGTGCTGGCCGTCGCAGCCTCGCTTTGGCCGCTCCAGGTGCTGAATATAACGGCGATCACTGCGCTCGGCCGATCGAACGCTATCTTCCAGGCGGGGGTCATCAAGAGGATGTTTGCGATCATCCTCGTCGTGGCCAGCAGCCCCTTCGGCCCGCTGGCTGTCGCTTGCTCGGTCCTGATCAGCAACTTGTTCACTGCCGTGGTGAATGCGTGGTACAGCAAGCGGCTGCTGGGTTATGACCTCTTCATGCAACTCTCGGACTTGGGTGCCACGCT
>DASUBN010000196.1:0-5403 GCA_035763245.1 Gammaproteobacteria bacterium
AACCGCGGGCCTCCGCGTAGCGGTTGTCGTTGTAGGCCGCCATGGCCTCGGCCATGAAGTTACGGGTGTTGGTCTCCGTGGCCGGCACAGGCGGTGGCGCGCTGCCGCAGGCGGCGAGCAACACCGAGACGGCAGGCAGCACCAGGATCGCTTTGAAAGCGTCGCGCTTCATGGCGGCGGCTGGACCGGCGTGACCGTGTTATTGGGCTTCTTGGCCACCGCCGAGGAGATTGGCCAGGTGTTCTGCACCGCCTGCAGCGTGGCGTCGGTCTCGTCCAGGATCTCGCGGGTGCGGGCCACCATGTCCGGCAGCGCCTGCAACTGGTAATTCACTGTGCCCATGGTGGTGTTGAGCTGGGTCACGAGCTTGCGGCTCTGGGCCACGAGGCCGGGGATGTCGGCGGAGGCGGCGTTGGCGTTCTTGATGAGCGGCTGGATCTCCGCGAGCCGCGCCTGAGTCTCCTTCAGGGTGGCCGCCAGGGAATCCATCGCATGGGAATCCGCGAACTGGCCGGTGATGGTCTTGAGGTTCTCGCTCACCGCCGCCAGGTTCTTCACCAGCGCGTTCAGGTCCTTGGGGTCGATGGAATGGCTCAGGGCGTTGACCTGCGCCAGCGTAGACTTCACGTCCACCAGCACCGGCGATACCTGGCTCATCATCTGGTCCACGGACAGTGGTTGTTGCAGCGGCACTTCGGCACCGTTCGCTACCATGGGCTTGTCCGGCGAACCCGGTTTGATATTGATGGCGGCGTTGCCGATCACCGAGAGCTTGCTGATCTCGGCGGTGGAGTCGGTGCGGATCAGGCGGTGGAAACGCTCCAGGATCTGCATGGTCACCGCGATGCGGTTGTCCGGCGAGAGGCTGAGCTTGGTGACCTTGCCTACGTCCAGGCCGTAGACCATCACCGGCGTGTCGGTGCTGACACCGGTGGCGTCGGTGATGTAGGCATGCAGGATAAACTTGGGGGCGAAGAAGCGCTCGGTCTGCCGATTGAAGGCCACGGTCAGCACCAGCAGCAGGAAAGCCACCAGCACGAACACGCCCACCAGCCGCTCGCGCGCCGTGTAGTTGAGGCGGTGTATGTAATGGACTGAGTCTTTCTCGGCCACCGCTCGGACCCCTATGCCGCCGTGTCCAGGAAGTCGCGCACCGGCCTGTGTGCCGCCGTCGCGAACTCCTTCCAGCCGGCGTAATGCCACACCCCCTGCGGGTGCACGAACACGATCTCGTCCGCGTGCCGTTTCACGAAACCCAGGTTGTGGGTGGCGAGCAGCAGCGTCAGCCCGCGTTCCGTGGCGAGCTTCTTGTAGATGCCCGATTCCCGCTCGCGGCAGGCGTTGTCGGTCATGTGGAAGGGCTCGTCCAGGAACATCAGCTCCGGCGACAGCATGAGGCAGCGGGCGATGGCGAGCAAGAGCCGCTCGTGCTGGTTGAGGTATGCGGGCAGGAGGTCCTGCCGGCCGGGGTAATCCAGGAAAGCGAGGATCTCCTCGGCCTGGAGTCGGGCCTGCTCGGCATTGGCCAGGCGGTGGTACATGGCCGGCAGCGTCACGTTGGTGAGGCCGGTGACCACAGACAACAGCGGTGCACCCTCGCTCACGAAGGCCGCCTTGAGGCGCAGATCGCGGCGCGCCGGGGCGTCGAGCTCGAGGGCGTCCCGCCCCAGGAGCGTGAGTCGGCCGCCGCCCGCCGGGTCCACCGCCGCGAGGGTGCGCAGGTACGCGGTCTTGCCGCTGCCGTTGGGCCCCACCAGGCAGACGACCCGCCCGGGGCCGTAGCGGCAGGAGAGGCCGTGGGCGAAGGCGCCGCCGTCCTCGTGCATGGGCTTGAGGTCCTCGGCTTCGAGCAGCGCGGCGCTCACGAGATCACCGCCAGGATGCCGTCGGTGGCGAACACCAACACCAGGCTCGTGACGATGGCGCGCTGGGTCTGCTGCGGCAGCTCGGTGGGTGAACGGCGCACCTTGAGGCCGTGGTAGCAAGCGGTGCCCGCGATGATGACGCCGAACAACAGGTTCTTGACGGCGAATAGCATCACGAGCTCGGGCCCGATGGCTTCCGCGAGCCTGCGCAGCTGGTGATTGCTGCCGCCCACGGAGACCAGGTTGGTGATGAACACGCCGCCGAAGAGGGCGATGATGGCGAAGTACACCGCCAGCGCGAACTGCGCCACCGCGGCGCCGATGATGCGCGGGGTGACGAAGAACTCGTTGACGTTGATGCCGAGTAACTCCAGGCCCTCCACTTCGCCGTGCAGCTTCATGGACCCCAGGTCCACTGCTATGGCAGAACCGGAGCGGCCGATGAGCACGATGGCGGTGAGGATGGAGGAGAGTTCCGCGCCCACGATGTTGGTGAGCAGGTTCGCCACGTCGCCCTCGCTGCCCAAGGCGGCCGCGAGCTTGAGCATCTGGGAGGTGATGGAGAGCCCCACCGCGAGCCCCAGGAAGGTGATGAGCGGCAGCGCATCCACGCCGGTGAAGATGATCTGGCCGTAGAGCGTCTGCAGGGTGGCGCGGTTGAACACCCGATCGCGCCGCGCCCAGTCGCGGAAGGCGCGCAGGATGAAGTTGGTGAGATCGAGGATGTAGACGCCCACGGACAGGGTGCGTCGCCCGGTCCAGCCGGCGATCCCGCCGATGCGGCCTGTCCGCGTCTCAACCAGGGCCATGGTTCGGGCTTATCTCAGGTGGGCTCCACAGCCTAGAAGATGGCCGAGCCTCCCGCAATAGGCATCAGGTCCTCAAGAACACCAGGTCGAACACCGCGTGTCCGAGCCTGAGTCCGCGGCGCTCGAAGCGGGTGGGGGGGCGTTCCGCGGGTCTTGGGGTGTAGCCGCCCGTGGCCGCGGCGTTGCGGAATTCGGGCGCGGCGCTCAAGACCTTGAGCGCATGGCGGGCATAGTCCTCCCAATCGGTGGCGAAGTGCAGCCGGCCGCCGGCTTTCAGTTTCTCGGCCAGGAGCGAGACGAACTCCGGCTGCAGCAGGCGGCGCTTGTGATGGCGCTTCTTGGGCCAGGGATCCGGGAAATAGATGAGCGCGGCATCCAGCGCGGCCGCGGATACGCGCTTGCCGAGGAACTCCACGGCGTCCTCGCAGGCCAGACGCACGTTGTGGGCGCCGGCGGCTTCGAGGTTGAGCAACAGCCGCCCGACGCCTGGGCGGTGTACTTCGACGCCCAGGAAGTCCTCGTCCGGATGGCGCTGCGCCAGCTCCAGCAGCGCATCGCCGCTGCCGAAGCCGATCTCGAGCGTACAGCGCGCGTCGCGGCCGAAGAGGGCGGCGAGGTCCAGCGGACCGTCGGGTACGCCGTACTTGGGTAGGAGTCCTTCCAGCGCGCGGTGCTGCGCGGTGGTCATTCTTCCTTGCCTTAATACGAAACTGCGTATCCGGCGCGGGATGGATTCTTCGATCATCTACTTATTCAGAAGAACATGCCGTCCAGGGGCGAGGAGGCGGAGGCGAAGCGCTTCTTGGGGATGCGGCCGGCGAGATAGGCCTCGCGGCCCGCTTCGATCGCCTTCTTCATGGCGCTCGCCATGAGCACCGGGTCCTTGGCGAGCGCCACGGCCGTATTCATGAGCACGCCGTCGCAACCGAGCTCCATGGCGGTGGCAGCGTCGGATGCGGTACCCACGCCTGCGTCCACCAGGATCGGCACCCGGGCGTTCTCCACGATGGTGACGATGTTGTAGGGGTTGCGGATGCCGAGACCCGAGCCGATGGGTGCGCCGAGCGGCATCACCGCCACGCAGCCCAGGTCCTCCAGTCTCTTCGCCACCAGCGGGTCGTCCGTGGTATAGACCATCACCTCGAAACCTTCCTTGACGAGGGTCTCGGCGGCCTTGAGGGTCTCGCTGACGTCGGGGTAGAGGGTCTTCTCGTCGCCCAGCACCTCGAGCTTCACCAGTGTGTGGCCGTCGAGCAGTTCCCGTGCGAGGTGACAGGTGCGCACCGCGTCCTCGGCGTTGTAGCAGCCGGCAGTGTTGGGGAGGATGGTGTATTGAGAGGGTGGCAGCACGTCCAGCAGGTTCGGCTCGTCCTTTCGCTGGCCGAGGTTAGTGCGGCGGATGGCGACGGTGACGATCTCCGCGCCGCTCGCCTCCACGGCGCGGCGGGTCTCCTCCATGTCCTTGTACTTGCCGGTGCCGATGAGCAGGCGCGAGCGGTAGTTCTTGCCGGCGACGGTGAAGATGTCGGGTTCGATCGATGTTTGTTTAATTGCAGTGTTCATAGCTGGTTCTCTCAGGCTCTGTTGGGCAAGACGTCCCTGTCTTGCTTTGCTCGCCGAAGCCGGCTCGCCCAGCTCGACGTCGTGTCTCGCGGGAGGCTAACGAAACGCCGTGCGTTTCGTTAGCCTCCCCCGATCGCATGCACAATCTCCACCTTGTCACCGTCGTGCAGGAGGTGTTCGGCGTAGCTGCTGCGCGGCAGGATCTCGCCGTTCACCTCGAGCGCGATGCGCTTGCCGGCAAGATCCAGGCGCTCCACCAGCTGCCGGGCGGTGAGGTCCGCGGGCAGGTCGGTGGATTTGCCGTTGATGAGTAGTTGCATGGGGACGAACGGGGTTAAAACGCAATTTTACCGCACCGGCTGCCGAGGGGCCGGCCCGTTTGACAGTGCCCGCCCCCCCGCTAGAATGGGTGCTCTCGCGGGTGTAGTTCAATGGTAGAACTGCAGCTTCCCAAGCTGCTAACGTGGGTTCGATTCCCATCACCCGCTCCAGATTCCTTGATTCCCGCGCACTGACCCGTCCCTGGAGCCGTGACCAGGGCAGGCATCCTGCCTGCCCGCTCGCCGCAGTGCGGCGAGCCCCATCACCCGCTCCAGATTCCTTGATTCCCGTGCACTGACCCGTCCTTGGAGCCGGGACCAGGGCAGGCATCTTGTCTGCCCGCTCGCCGCCGTGCAGCGAGCCCCATCACCCGTTCCAGATACCTAGGCGCAATCACTGCCCCATCCCTGGCGATATTGCCAGGGTGCGCCTCCATGCGTATCCGCCTGCCCTATACGGCAGACTCAATGTTTCGCCTGCATAATGACGGCTGCGTCGGTTGCGCGCTTTATCTGTCCGTGCCCGGGAGTTTGGTCTATGCTTTTCGTGCAAATAGGGATGGTCCAGGTTTCTCGGGGGAGATGTGGGAGCACCTCGACAGGATGGTTGGGGGGGTTAACATGGGGTCCGTGAGCTTCTTGTGTTCCAGGCGCCGCAGGATGTGGCCGGCCCATCTTTCGGGATACATGCCTGCGTCCACCTTTGCGGGTCGCGACCTTGCGCGCCGCCTGCCCCGCTGATCATGCGCGACAATCCTGCCTCTGATCCGGTTGCCCCGTCCCGCTACCGTTGGGTAGCGGCGATCTGCCTGCTGGGTGTCGCCTGCGTCGCCACCCTGCTGCTCC
>DASUBN010000197.1:0-7526 GCA_035763245.1 Gammaproteobacteria bacterium
AGGGCGCGTCCGAGCAGGCGTGGATGGATTGCATGGAGGCGATCACGTGCAGCTTACCGAAGCGTGGGATGTCCGCGGGGTCGAGGTGCTGCGCATGCTCGATGCGCCAACGCAGGTCCCTCGCCTCGGGATGGGCCGCGAACTCCGCCTGGAACACGTCCAGCACCTCGCGGTTGGCCCGGTCGCCGATGGCATGCACCGAGACCTGATAGTTGTCCTTGATCGCGATGTCCGCGATGCGGCGGATGTCCGCCGGCGTGGTCACGTTCACGCCGGCGCTTCCGGGCAGGTCGTCGTAGGGCTTCAGGAACCAGGCGGTGTGGGTGCCAAGCGCCCCGTCGGAGGTGACTTCGCCGATGCCGCGCACCGTGTAATGATCGTCCGCGTAACCCACGATGCGGTGCTCGGGCAGAAAGCGGCTGAGCTGCTCGAAGCGGTCGAAGCGCCGATAGCGGTCGTAACCCGGCAGGCCTACGGCGAGGGATTCGCCGCGGCTCGCGTCCACCATCTCATAGAGCCTGAGCGGCAGCGCGCCCTCGCCCGCCAAGCGCTTCAGCTCATCCAGCACCGCGAAGTCCTCGCCCTGGTCCACGAAGCTGGTGATGCCTTTCGATACCGCGTCCTCCGCGGCGCGACGCACCGTCTCCCGGAACACCGCACGGGCCTCCGCCGGCGTTCGCTTGGCGAGGTAGGCCGTGTAGGCGTCCTGGGCGGGCTGCATGGCGTTGTCCCGCAGGAAGCCGATGGGTTCGCCGTCGGCGTCGTGCACGATCTCGCCACCCTGGGGGTCGGGCGTAGCCTTGGTGATGTGGGCGAGCTTCAAGACCAGGGCGTTCACGAACACGCCGTGGCCGCTGGCGTGGGAAAGCATCACGGGGTTATGGGGCGAGACCGCGTCCAGGCTCGCGTGCAGCGGCAGGCCGTCCACGTTCGGGCCCGGAGGGTGCTCCCATTTCTCCTGGTGCCAGCCCCAGCCCAGGATCCACTGCCCGGGCTTGGCGTGCTTCACCGCCTCCGCTACCTGGGCCACGATGTCGTCCCAGGTCCTGGCGTGGGTGAGGTCCAGCTCCGTGAGCGTGCGGCCGAGCTCCATGAAGTGGCCATGGCCCTCGATGAAACCCGGCACCGCGGTCATGCCCTTGAGGTCGATGACCTTCGTGCCCTTGCCTATATAAGGAGCCACGTCCGCATCGCTGCCCACGGCCAGGATGTACCCTGCTTTCACCGCCAGGGCCTGAGCCTGAGGCTGCGCCGCTTCCATGGTCACCACCTTGCCGTGCTCCAGCACGAGGTCGGCGGTCTCGGCCCAGGCGAGGGTCGGGGCCAGAGCGCCGCTGCAGATCAAGATCAACGGAAGCAATTTCATGGTCGACTCCTGCCGCGGGGAAGCGGCTCAGGCCGGATCGTGTTCGTAGTCCTGGGGCGCAGTAGCGTCGATGCCCTCCCTGGCTTTCGCCGCGCGCAGCAGGAAGGTGAGCACGATGGCCACGGCGAAGTTGAGTAACAGCGTGTAGAACGCGGCGTAGCCCGGCAGCGTCAGGCCATCGAGCCGAAGGGGATAAGTGGGTTTGAAGCCCTGAGACACCACCATCCAGGTGCCGGCCGCCATGCCCACGGCCCAGCCGCCGGCCAGCGCCCAGCGGTGCAGCCAACGGGTGTAGAGCCCTACCACCACCGTGGGGAAGGTCTGGATGATCCACACGCCGCCCAGGAGCTGCAGGTTGATGGCGTACTGGGGCTTGGTGAAGAGGATGAAGGCCAGCGCCCCGAGCTTGACGATGAGCGAGACGAGCTTCGCCATGCGCGCCTCGTCCGCGGCGCTCGCCTCAGGCTTCAGATATTCCTTATATACGTTGCGGGTGTAGAGGTTCGCCGCGGCGATGGACATGATCGCCGCCGGCACCAGGGCGCCGATGGCGATGGCCGCGAACATCACCCCCACGAACCAGTCCGGGAAATACTTCAGTATCAGCGCCGGCACCGCGAAGTTGTTGCCGTATTGCTTGAAATAGCCGGCGTAAGCCGCATCGTCGTGCACGTGGGCCACCACCGCCACGTAACCCAGGAACGCGAGCAAAGCCAGCGCCAGGGAATAGGCCGGCAAGAGCGCCATGTTGCGCTTGATGACGCCGCGGCTGCTGGAAGAGAGCAGCGCCGTGACACAGTGGGGATAGAGGAAGAGCGCCAGCACCGAACCCAAGGCCAGCGTCGCATAGGCGCCGTAGGCGCCGGTGTTGTTGGAGGTGGGCGGCGCCAGCAAGAGCTTGTCCGCGGGGATGCCGGCGAAGATGTGGCCGTAGCCGCCCAAGTGCAGGGGGATCACCGTGACCGCCGCGATCACCGTGACGTAGATGAGGAGGTCTTTCACCACCGCGATGAGCGCCGGCGCGCGCAGGCCGCTGCTGTAGGTATAGGCGGCCAGGATCGCGAAGGCCACGATCAGGGGCAGGTCGCCGACGAGACCCGCGCCCGTGAAGCCCATGGCGGCGATCACCACCTGGATACCCACGAGCTGCAGGGCGATATAGGGCATGGTGGCCAGGATGCCGGTGACGGCCACGAGCAGCGCCAGGAGATGACTGTCGTAGCGGCCGCGCACGAAGTCCGAGGCAGTCACGTAGCCATGCTTGTGCGCCACGGACCAGAGCCGGGGATAGACCACGTACACGAAGGGATAGAGCATCAGGGTGTAAGGCACGGCGAAGAAGCCGATGGCCCCGGCCCCGAACACCAGCGCCGGCACCGCCACAAAAGTGTAGGCGGTATAGAGGTCGCCGCCCAGCAGGAACCAGGTGACCACGGTTCCGAAGCGCCGGCCAGCGAGCCCCCATTCGTTGATGTGGTTGAGGTCCCCCGCCCGCCAGCGGGCGGCGATGAAGCCCAGCACCGTCACGAAGGCGAACAATGCCACGAAGACTGAGATCGCCACCCAGTTCATGCTCAGACCTTTGCCAGGTAAGCGAGGCCAGTCACGATGGCCGCGACCACGATCCACACGAACTGGAACCAATAGAAGAAGGGGATGCCGAACAGGGAGGGCTCGATGCGGTTGAAGAACGGCACCCAGACGGCCACGAAGAACGGTATGAACAGGACGATATACCAGAGACGACGCTTCAAGGTGCTCAACTTGCGGTCTGCCATGGGCGCGCTCCTCATATGACAGGCCGCCCCACGTTACTGGCCGCGCCCCCATTGTTCAAGCGCCCGCCTATTGACAATGTGCCCGGCGTATCGGATATTCGGCTCATGGAACTCTTCGTGTCGAACGCCGCTTTCGCCCTCGCCTGCATGGCCATGTGCATGTGCTGCATGTACGCCACCGTGCGGGCTGCTCGTGTCCAGAGGCGCAAAGACTGACGCTCTGACCGAATCACGAGACACCAGGACCCGCACGGCAAAGCCGTAGCGGGTTTTTTATCGCCTTAAGAATCCCCTCCGGCACTCCCCAAGGTCCTGATTCCATTGCACCAGGCGGTGCGATGCAGGCCCGCTCGTCCCTGAAAAAGACGCGCACATGACCAGAGGAGTGATGACCATGAGCGACCAGACGCCTCCGTATCGTTACGAGACCCTACAGATCCACGCCGGACAGGAGCCGGCACCGGGCACCAACGCCCGCGCCGTGCCCATCTACCAGACCACTTCCTACACCTTCAACGACGCGGACCACGGCGCGCGGCTCTTCGCCCTGCAGGAGTTCGGCAACATCTACACCCGCATCATGAACCCCACCACGGACGTCTTCGAGAAGCGCATCGCCGCCCTCGAAGGTGGCGTCGCGGCGCTGGCCACCGCCAGCGGCCAGGCGGCCCAGTTCCTGGCCATCTCCACCCTCGCCCAGGCGGGCGACAACATCGTCGCCTCGAGCTCCCTCTACGGCGGCACTTATAACCAGTTCAAGGTCACGCTGCCGCGCCTCGGCATCGGCGTGCGCTTCGTGGACGGTAACGATCCGGAGAATTTCCGCCGTGCCATAGATGGTGACACCAAGGCCCTCTATGTGGAGAGCATCGGCAACCCGGGTTTCAACGTGCCGGACTTCGAGGCCATCGCCAAGGTCGCCCACGCCAATGGCATCCCACTGGTCGTGGACAACACCTTCGGTGCCGCCGGCTTCCTGGTGCGGCCCATCGAGCACGGGGCGGACATCGTGGTCGCCTCCGCCACCAAGTGGATCGGCGGCCACGGCACCTCCATCGGCGGCGTGATCGTGGATTCCGGCAAGTTCGACTGGGGCAACGGCCGCTTCCCGCTCTTCACCGAGCCCTCCCCCGGCTACCACGGCCTCAAGTTCTGGGATGTGTTCGGCCCCAAGGGCCCCTTCGGCAACATCGCCTTCATCATCCGCGCCCGGGTCGAGGGCCTTAGGGACATCGGCGCCTCCTTGAGCCCCTTCAACGCCTTCCTGCTGCTGCAGGGCCTGGAGACGCTCTCGCTCAGGGTGCAGCGTCATGTGGACAACGCGCTCACCCTCGCCCACTGGCTGCAGAAGCGGCCCGAGGTGGCCTGGGTGAACTATCCTGGCCTGCCCGAGCATCCGCAGTACGCGCTCGCGAGTCGCTACCTCAAGAACGGCTACGGCGCGGTGCTGAGCTTCGGCATCCGCGGCGGCGAAGCGGCCGGGCGCGGCTTCATCGACAGCGTGAAGCTCGCCAGCCACCTGGCCAACGTCGGCGATGCCAAGACCCTCGTCATCCACCCCCACTCCACCACCCACCAGCAGCTCACCGAGAAGGAACAGCGCTCCGCGAGTGTCACACCGGACCTGGTGCGGGTGTCGGTGGGCATCGAGCACATCGAGGACATCCAGGCGGACTTCGCCCAGGCCTTCGACAAGCTCAAGGCCAAGGCGGCGGCATGAGCGTGCAGCGCCCACCGGGCAGCGAGACTCGGTTCCTGACGCTGCCGGAGCCGGTGACGCTCGAGTCGGGGTCGAGCCTGCCCCAGGTGACGGTGGCTTACCGTACCTGGGGCAGACTCGACCCCGCGGGCGACAACGCCGTGCTCGTCTGCCATGCGCTCACCGGTTCGGCGGACGTGGACCAGTGGTGGCCGGGGCTCATGGGCCCAGGCCGCGCGCTCGACCCGGCGCGGGACTACATCGTGTGCAGCAACGTGCTGGGTGGTTGCTACGGCAGCACGGGGCCCATGAGCCTCTCGCCGCTCACGGGCAGGCGCTACGGCGCGAACTTCCCCGCGGTCACGGTGCGGGACCTCGTGCACGTGCAGGCCGCGCTCATGGACGAACTCGGCGTGGACGAGCTCGCGCTGGTACTGGGCGGTTCGCTAGGCGGCATGCAGGCGCTGGAATGGGCCGCGCTCTATCCCGAGCGGGTGCGGACCGTCGCGGCGCTCTCCGTGGCCGCACGGCAATCGCCGTGGTGTATCGGCTTCTCGGAGGCGCAACGCCAGGCGCTCTACACGGACCCGCGCTGGAAGGACGGCGACTATGACCCCGCCGACCCACCCGTGCGCGGCCTCGCCGCCGCGCGCATGGCGGCCATGCTGAGTTACCGGCACTGGGACGAGTTCGCGGTGCGCTTCGGCCGCGAACAGGCCTCCGGCGGCACCTTCCAGGTGGAGAGCTGGCTCAGGCACCACGGCGAGAAGTTCAAGGCGCGCTTCGACGCCGCGAGCTACGTGGCCTTAACCCGCATCATGGACAGCCACGACCTCGGCCGCGACCGGGGCGGCTACGCGCGGGCGCTCGCGGCGCTGCGCATGCCGCTGCTCGTGGTGGGAAGCTTGAGCGACGTGCTCTATCCGCCCGACGAGCAGCGGGAGCTGGCCTGCCACGTCCCGGGCGCCGAGCTCGCCTGGCTGGACTCGCCGCATGGCCACGACGCCTTCCTGATCGAGACCCAGACACTGGATGCCCTCATCCGGGATTTCCGCCGGCGCGCGCCCCTGGCGGCGCACGGCGAGAGGAGCTTGCAAGCATGTCGAGCCTGAGCCAACACAACCTTGCCCGGGACTACGGCGTCGAACCCGTCCATCTCGGCGCCAGCCGCCGCGTGTTGCTGCTGGTCGGCGGCCACACCGGGCGCGTGGGCGCGGCACTGCTGCGCCTGCTCGGCACGGAAGGTCCGCGCCTGCTGGCGGAACACCGGGTGGAGTTCCATCTGGCCGGTGCCGTGAACCGCCGCGCTGTCCATTGGCGCGATCCGGAGGCGGGCTGGCGGGAGGACGTGATCCCGCGCGCCGGCGACGACTGGCGCGACATCATCCGCCGCTTCCGCGGCTATCTCGGCCCCAAGCTCTTCGTGGACTGCACTGCGTCGGGGGAGATCGCGGCGCACTACCGGGAGTTCTTCGAGCAGGGCATCGGGGTCGTCACGCCCAACAAGCTCGCCTTGAGCGGTCCCCAGAAGGAATACCGGGAGCTGCGGACCGCCGCAGAACGGCTGCGCCTACCTTACCGCTACGAGACCACCGTGGGCGCTGCGCTGCCGCTGCTCTCGACGCTCGCGGACCTGAAGGCGAGCGGCGACGCAGTGCTGCGCATCGAGGCGGTGCTCTCCGGCACCCTCTCCTTCCTGTTCCAGCGCCTGAACCACGGCCTGCCCTTCTCCGCCGCCGTGGCCGAGGCGCGCGCCGAGGGCTACACCGAGCCCCATCCCGCCGAGGACCTGAAGGCGCAGGATAGCGCCAGGAAGCTCCTCATCCTCATGCGCGAGGCAGGCATAGCCTGGGAGCCGGAGCGCGTGAGGGTGAAGAGCCTGGTGCCGCCGGACCTCGCGGACGAGACGGACCCGGAGCGCTTCCTCACACGCCTCGCCGCCTACGACGCCAACTGGGCCGCCGACATGGAGCAGGCGCGCAAGCAGGGCCTGAGGCTCGCCTGCCTCGCGGAGTTCGACGGCCGCGAGGCCCGGGTGGGCGTGACCCCGGTGCCCGCGGCCGATCCCTTCGCCCAGGTGGCGGCGGGCGAGAACCTGCTGCGGGTGTGGACGCGGCGTTATCAGCCGGTACCCCTGACCATCGCCGGCCCCGGCGCCGGCACGGAGGTGACGGCCGCCGGCCTGCTCACCGACCTCGTGAAGGCGGTGACCGGGGCTAGACGAGTCTAGTGTAGGGAATGAAAACCGCATGAACCGCGGCTGGCATCCATGCCGAAGCCCGTTCCGCCGCCGGGAGGGAGCGGAATGCGACTTAGACAGGGAAGTCGCTTGCGACTTTGCTTAAGCCGCCGGCCCGCTGGCACTGCACATTTCGGGTAGCCTAGTCACAGCCCCGGCTACCCGAGAATGCCCATGAACTTCCTGCCAGAGGTCGCGGTATTCCTGTTTGCGGCGTGTATCGCCGTGCCCCTGTCCCGCAAGTCCGGCTTCGGCTCGGTGCTGGGTTACCTCGTGGCGGGCGTGATCATCGGCCCCTTCGGCCTCACGCTCATCAGCGACGTACCCATCATCCTGGGTTTCTCCCAGATCGGCGTGGTGCTGCTGCTGTTCATCATCGGCCTGGAGCTGCAACCCTCGCGTCTGTGGGTCATGCGCCGCTTCGTGTTCGGCATGGGCTCGGTG
>DASUBN010000198.1:0-6698 GCA_035763245.1 Gammaproteobacteria bacterium
TGCGGAATCGATGCCGCCGGAAAGCCCTAGCAAGACGCCTTTGAAGTCGTTCTTGGCGGCGTAATCCCGGAGCCCCAGGACGATGGCGCAGTAGACGCTCTCCTCCTCGCTCGCATCCACGTGCACCTCCGCCTGGAGGGCCAGGGCCTTCCCATCCTGCAGCAGGAAATCTACGGGATAGAGCCCCGTCTCGCAGGCCGGGGCACGCGCTGCCACGGAACCGTCGGCATTCATGGCGAACGATCCGCCTTCGAACACCAGGTCGTCTTGGCCACCCACGTGGTTCACATAGACGATGGGCACCCCTGCTTCGCTCACCCGCCGCTTGAGCTCGGTCTCGCGCTCCGCTTGCTTGCCGATGTTGAAGGGCGAGGCATTGGGGGCTACGATGAGGCGCGCTCCGGCCTCGGCGGCGCGTTTGGCGGGCGCCGTGTGCCAGACATCCTCACAGACATTGAGACCCACGGCGAAGCCGGCCACGTCGATGAGCGTGGGGGCCCCGCCCGCGCTGAAGTAACGCTTCTCGTCGAAGACACCGTAGTTGGGGAGCTCGCTCTTGCGGTAGACCGCCTGCACGCGCCCCGCGCCGATGACGGCACCCACGTTGTAGAGGCGACCGTCTTCATGGAGGGGGTAGCCCACCACCGCGGCGACACCGCGGATCCCGGCCGCGAGTTCAGCGACCCCCGCCTCAACAGCGCGGCGGAAATCGGCGCGGAGCAGCAGGTCCTCGGGGGTATAGCCGCTCACGGCGAGCTCGGGGAAGACCACGAGCTGGGCCTTCAGGTGGTCGCGGCTTTCGTCGCAGGCGGCCAGGATCTTGCGCACGTTGCCCTGCACGTCCCCCACGAGGAGGTTGAGCTGAGCCATGACGATGCGCAAGGCAGCGCTCATGGGATCAGGGTCGGATGGGCAGGCGGCGCTGTGATCTAGCGACGGCCACGACCCTGCTTCTTGGCCGCCTTCTTCTTGGACTTGGCGGCTTTGCGCTTCGGCTTGACAGCAGGCTTCTTCTTGGAAGTCTTCTTGCCCTTGCCGCCCTTCATGAGCTTGGCCATGGTGCTGCCGAGCTCCGCCGGGGAATGAGTGGTCTTCACACCGGCCTTCTCCAGGGCAGCGAACTTGGCCTGGGCGGTGCCTGCACCGCCGGAGACGATGGCACCGGCATGGCCCATGCGCTTGCCCGGGGGCGCGGTCACGCCGGCGATGTAGGCTACCACCGGCTTGCTGACGTTATGCTTGATGTACTCGGCCGCCGCTTCCTCGTCGGTGCCGCCGATCTCGCCCACCATGATGATGCCCTGGGTCTCGGGATCATCCTCGAAGCGCTTGATGACGTCGATGAAGTTCATGCCGTGCACCGGGTCGCCGCCGATGCCCACGCAGGTGGACTGGCCGAGCCCCAAGTTGGTGGTCTGGAACACGGCCTCGTAGGTGAGCGTGCCGGAGCGGGACACGATGCCGATCTTGCCGCGCTTGTGGATGTGGCCCGGCATGATGCCAATCTTGCACTCGCCCGGGGTGATGATGCCCGGGCAGTTGGGGCCGATGAGCACGCAGTCCTTGTCCTTGATGGCGGCCTTGACCTTCACCATGTCGGTGACCGGGATGCCCTCGGTGATGCACACGATCACCTTGATGCCGGCATCGGCAGCTTCGAGGATGGCGTCGGCGGCGAAGGCGGCCGGCACATAGATCATGCTGGCTTCGGCGCCGGTCTGCCTGACCGCATCGTGCACGGTGTTGAACACCGGTCGATCGAGGTGCTTGTCGCCGCCGCGGCCCGGGGTCACGCCGCCCACGAGTTCGGTGCCGTAGGCGATGGCCTGCTCCGAGTGGAAGGTGCCTTGCTTGCCCGTGAAACCTTGGCAGATCACGCGGGTTTTCTTGTTGACCAGGATGCTCATGTCGGGGCCCTTAGGGATTACTTGATTGACGCGACGACTTTCTTGGCCGCGTCGGTGAGGTCGTTGGCGGGGATGATGGCGAGGCCGCTCTGGGCAAGCAGCGCCTTGCCCTGCTCCACGTTGGTGCCCTCGAGACGCACCACCACCGGCACCTGCACGCCTACGCCCTTGACCGCGTTTATGATGCCCTCCGCGATCAGGTCGCAGCGCACGATGCCGCCGAAGATGTTGACCAGGATCGCCTTCACCGACTTGTTGGACAGGATCAGGTTGAACGCTGCGGTCACGCGCTCCGTGGTGGCGCCGCCGCCCACATCCAGGAAGTTGGCCGGGGTACCACCGTGCAGCTTGATGATGTCCATGGTGGCCATGGCGAGGCCGGCACCGTTCACCATGCAGGCGATGTTGCCGTCCAGAGAGACATAGTTGAGGTCGTGCTCGCGGGCCGTACTCTCGCGCTCGTCTTCCTGGCTCTTGTCGCGCATCTCGGCGAGCCTGGGATGGCGGTAGAGCGCGTTGTCATCGAGGTTCAGCTTGGCGTCGAGCGCCAGTACCCGGCCATCGGTGGTGACGATAAGTGGGTTCACCTCGACGAGGCTCGCATCCTGCTCCATGAAGAGTTTGTACAGACCCTCGACGATCTTGCTGAAGGTCGCCATCTGGTCCTTCTGGGTGATGCCGAGCCCGAAGGCGAGCTCGCGCACCTGGTTCGGCTGCACGCCGGTGGCCGGGTGCACCCACACCCGGAAGATCTTCTCCGGGGTCTTGGCGGCCACTTCCTCGATGTCCATGCCGCCGGCGGCGGAGGCCATGAACACGAGCTGCTCGCGACTGCGGTCCACGAGCACCGAGAGGTAGAGCTCGCGCGCGATGTCGGAGCCCGCTTCCACAATGAGGGCGTTGATGGGTAAGCCCTCGGGGCCGGTCTGATGGGTATGCAGGCGCTTGCCCAACATGCCCTCCGCCGCAGCGCGCACTTCGTCCATGGACCGGCACAGCTTCACACCACCTGCCTTGCCACGGCCGCCGGCGTGCACCTGGGCCTTCACCACCCACAGGCTGCCGCCCAACGACTGGGCCGCGGCCGTGGCCTCGGCAGCACTCCGGGCGGGCATACCGCGGGGGACCGGAATGCCGTATTCTGCAAACAGTTGTTTTGCCTGGTATTCGTGCAGGTTCATGCTGGCTCGGGAGCTATTGGGATGGCTGAGGGAGCGGTATTTTGAAGCAAAGCACCCGCATACGCAAAGGCGCGGCTTGAGCGATGAACACCGTCGATAACGCCGCGTTGCCCACCGAGATGGAACTGCCGCAATCGGCCGCGCTCGGCTGGCGCCTGCTCAACATCGTCAACCTCTTCCGCATGGTGGTTGGCGGACTCGTGGTCGCACTGTTCTTCAGCGACAGTAGCCCGCGACTCCTCGGAGATGTGTTCCCGGACCTGTTCCTCTGGACCGGGATCATGTATGCAAGCTTCGGTGCCTTGGCGAGCTTCACGGTACGGGCACAGCGCCCGGGACTGGAACTGCAGGCCTATACCCAACTCGCCGGCGACATTGCGGCGGTGACGCTACTAATGCACGCCAGCGGCGGTGCCGCGAGCGGCCTGGGCAGCTTGCTGTTCATCACCATCGCCATCAATAGCGTACTACTGACCCGGCGCATGAGCATCGCATTCGCCGCCATCGCTACACTCGCGGTACTGGGCGAACAGACGCTCGCGATCGTCTACAGTACCGCGGAACAGACCGGTTACACCCAGGCAGGCATCATCGGCATGATCCTGTTCGTGGCCGCCCTGAGCGGTCACTTCGTGGGTCACCGCTTGCGGGAAAGCGAAGCGCTGGCCGAGCAGCGCGGCCTCGACCTCGCCAATCTCTCAGAGATAAACGACTACGTCATCCAACATATGCGCACCGGCGTCCTGGTGGTCGACGAGGGTAACAATATCCGGATGCTCAATGGAGCCGCCGCCGAGGCCTTGAGTCTCGAAGTGAATGGCCGCGGCGCACTGGAAGGGGCGGCTCCCAGACTCCAGGGCGAACTGCATGCTTGGCGCCAGGGCGATCCACGCCGACCCTCTGCCATCCTGACGCCTCAAGGGCGGCCTTTGATACCGCATTTCACCAGCCTCGGGCGCAACCGCACGGGCGGCGCACTCATTTTCCTCGAGGATGCGAGCACCGTGGCGGAGCAGGTGCGACAGACGAAACTCGCGACACTCGGCCGGCTCACCGCGAGCATCGCCCATGAAATCCGCAATCCCCTCTCTGCGGTGAGCCACGCCAATCAGCTCCTCGCTGAATCTCCCAAAGTAGAGGGGCAGGACAAACGCCTCACGGAAATCATCAGCGAGCACGCCAAACGCATGGAGCGCATCGTCGAGAACATCATGCAGCTCTCGCGCCGCGATAACACCCGTGCGGAGGAGCTCGACATGGCGGGCTGGATCAAGGACTTCATCGGCGAGTTCCGCGACCGGCATGGCCTCGGACCTGAGACCCTAGCCTTGCGGGTGGAATCGGACATGATGCCGCGGCTACGTATGGACCCGACCCATTTGCACCAGATCCTGTGGAATCTATCGGAGAACGCTCTGCGCTACGGCACGAGTCCCGACACCGGCGGCAAGCTGATCGAATACCGTTTGGGATCCCTCTCCGGGTCCGCCTCGGGATACCTGGAGGTGCTCGACCGGGGACCCGGCGTAGCCTCGGACATGGCCGAACACATCTTCGAGCCCTTCTACACCTCAGACCCGCGCGGAACGGGCCTGGGGCTGTTCATCAGCCGGGAACTCTGCGAATGTAACCGGGCACGCCTGTCCTATACGCCGCGGCCGGAGGGCGGCAGTTGTTTCCGCATCGAATTCGGCACATCCGAAGGCTGGCTGACCTGAACATGAACATGAACAAACCCGTCGCACTTGTCGTGGACGACGAGCCTGCCATCCGCGAGCTTGTCAGCTTGACGCTAACGCGTATGGATGTGGACTGCATCTTGGCCGCCGACCTCGCCGCGGCGCGCGGCCTGCTACGCACCCAGCCTGTGGATCTCTGCCTCACCGACATGAAGCTTCCAGACGGTAACGGACTGGACCTCGTGAGCCATATACAGCAGCACCTGCCCCAGTTACCGGTGGCGGTGATCACAGCCCACGGCAACGTAGAATCCGCCGTGCAGGCCCTTAAGAACGGCGCCTTCGACTTCGTCTCCAAACCCGTTGATTTGAACGCCTTGCGCACACTCGTGACTACTGCGCTCAAGCTGCGGGAGCGTCGGGCCAACACGGAAGGCCGTGGTGGTACGCGCTTGCTGGGCAAGTCTCAGGCCATCGAAGTGGTCCGGGGCATGATCGCCAAGGTGGCACGCAGCCAGGCGCCGGTGCACATCAGCGGTGAGTCCGGCACCGGAAAGGAGCTGGTGGCCAGACTCATCCACGAGAACGGAGCACGCGCTGACAAGCCGTTCGTGGCCGTGAACTGCGGCGCCATCCCCACCGAACTCATGGAGAGTGAATTCTTCGGCCACAAGAAAGGCAGCTTCACCGGGGCGGTAGCCGACAAGGAAGGATTGTTCCAGGCCGCCGAGGGCGGCACTCTGTTCCTGGACGAGGTGGCCGACCTGCCGCTGCACATGCAAGTGAAGCTCTTGCGGGTTATCCAGGAGAAGGCGATCCGCCCCATCGGAGCAGCCCGGGAGATCCCGGTTGACGTACGCATCCTCTCCGCGACCCACCGTCCCCTCGGAGAATGGGTGCGCACTGGAAAGTTTCGGGAGGACCTCTACTACCGGATTAATGTGATCGAAGTGCGGGTTCCGCCTTTGAGGGAGCGCCCCGAGGACATGCTCCTGCTGGCGGACTTCATCCTGGAACGCCTGTCGCGCGCCATGAACCGCAAGGCGATACACCTCGCCCCGGATGCGGTGACGTTGCTTAGGAGCCACGGTTTCCCTGGTAACGTGCGCGAGCTCGAGAACATCCTGGAGCGGGCCGTGACCCTGGCGGAGGGGGAACTCATCCATGCCGGCGACATCCATTTACAGACTCAGCCCCCCGGTGCCGCGCTAGCACCCGAGGCGGTGGCGCAGCAGCAGCCTCTGGGGACTTACCTCGGGGACGTGGAGAAGGATGCCATCCGCAAGGCCTTGGAACAGACCCGCTACAACAAGACTGCTGCAGCGAAACTCCTGGGGATGAGCTTCAGGCAGCTGCGCTATCGCATCAAGAAACTGGGCCTCGAATAGTTCAGGCCCAAACGACATGCTTGCAAGTCCGCGGACTGACACAGATTGTCAGACACTGACAAAATTTCGGCACCCCCACCACTTGTGCCACCAACGCGGATGCTAACTAGCCGCGGTAGACCCGCATTAAAGATGGACTCATGGGACTTGGCATGCCAGTTGCATATTAAAAGCAGGAGTGTAAAGTCATGCACTTCAGCTTAACCGTCAACACTTCGAGGAGTGTATCCATGAAGACCTTGCAAAAGGGTTTCACCCTGATCGAGTTGATGATCGTGATCGCGATCATCGGCATCCTGGCGGCCATCGCCATCCCGGCCTACCAGGACTACATCGCCCGTTCGCAGATGTCGGAAGGCATCCAGCTCGCTGGCGGCGGTGAAGTCGGCTTGGCTGAGTTCTACCAGAACAACAGCCGTTGGCCGACCAGCTTGGCTTCGGTGTACAGCACCGCGACCAACACCGGCCCCGCTGGCCGTTACACCCTGAAGGTGTGGCAGTCCAGCACCGCCCCGACCACCGGCGCCACCGCCTCCTACGGCA
>DASUBN010000199.1:0-2976 GCA_035763245.1 Gammaproteobacteria bacterium
GCATCGAGGGCCAGACCAAGGGGGTGGCGCGGGTGCTGGTCTCCGCTGCCACCAAGGAGCGTTGCGGCGGCGCCTTTGACTTCGAGCCGCGCGGCACTTATAAAGTCAAAGGCCGGGCCCAACCGGTGGACCTCTTCGAGCCGCGGGAGAAGGCATGAGAAGGGCGCTCGTCATAGGCGTGTTGCTGCTCGCCACCCTGGGGGTGGTGCAGGCGGACTCGGGCGGCACCGCCCAGACCGTCGTCGCCGGCGACATGCATGACGGCCCGTATTCCGACGCCAATCCCGTCGGCAGCGTGCCGGTGAACACCAACGTCACCATCCTCACCCGCCAGGGCGGGTGGTATAAGGTGCGCCTGCCCACGGGGCAGACCGGCTGGCTGCCCATGACGGACCTGCGCCTCGGCAACCCCGGCAGCGGCGGCAGCAACCAGCCCAAGAGCTCCGGTTCCCACGGATTCTTCAGCCTCTTCGAGAGCGGCCGTTCCGGCGCCTCCGGCACCACCGCCACCACCGGCGTGCGCGGCCTCAACACCGGCGACATCGCCAACGCCAAGCCCGATCCCGCCGCCGTCACCGAGCTCGACCAGTGGATGGCCAAGCCCGATGCCGCCCGCGCCTTCGCCGAGCAGCTCAAGCTCAAGGCCGAGAAGATCGACTACCTGCCGAAGGTGAAGCCATGATCCGCCGCGCCGCACTGCTGCTGGCCGGCCTCCTGGCGCTGGGTCTCCCCACGCTCGCGGGCAGCATCGACATCAGCAACCTCTTCAACAGCATCAAGCAGGCCTTCACGCCCGCCACCCTGGAGCAGGAGGAAGCCATCGGCAACGCCGCCGCCGCGACCCTGCTCGGCGCCACCAAGCCCATCCACGACAAGGCCGTGCAGGACTACGTGAACAAGGTGGGCCTGTGGGTGGCGCTGCAGAGCGACCGGCCGGATCTCCCCTGGCGCTTCGCCGTGGTGGACTCCGATGACATCGACGCCTTCGCCGCCCCGGGCGGTTACGTGTTCATCACCCGCGGCCTCCTGCAGCACATGCACAGCGAGGCCGAGCTCGCCGGCGTGCTCGGCCACGAGATCACCCACGTGGTCCTGAAGCACCACCTGAACGCGTTGCAGCGCGCCGCCAGGCTCGACCTCGCGGGCCAGGCGGCCCAGGTGGGCATGGCCTCCAAGGGCTACAACAGCACCCTGGATCAGCAGGCCTTCCAGAAGATCTCCAACGCCACCCGCAACCTCTATTCCAAGGGCCTGGATAAGGACGACGAGTTCGACGCCGACCGGGCCGGCGTGGTGCTGGCCGCCCGCGCCGGATACGATCCTTACGGCTTGCTGGCGGTGCTGCAGACCTTGGAAGGCGTGGACCCCAAGAGCGGCCGCGTGCAGCTCCTGCTCGCCACCCATCCCTCGCCCGAGGACCGCATCGCCGCCCTGTCCGCCGCCATGGCCGCGGGGCACATGGACAAGTATGGAAACCAGGAAGAGGGCACGGAGCGCTTCGAAGCCGCCATCAAATCCCTGCCGCCCATGAAGGCGGATTCGCCCGCCACCAAGGCGGCACCCGTGGCCGCCACCCAGCCCTGATTTCTCGGTATATCCGATAAACAAAAGGGCCGCGTAGCGGCCCTTTTCATTCATCCGGTATTTCGCCGTCAGCCAGCTTGCTCTTCCAGCATCTCATCCATGAACGCGATAGCGCGGCGCATGTGGGGGATGACGATTGTTCCGCCGACCACCAAGGCCACGCTCATCGCTTCCACGATCTCATCCTTGGTGCAGCCGGACTCGATGCACTGGCCGATGTGATAGCTCACGCAGTCGTCGCAGCGCAGCACCATCGAGGTGGAGAGCCCCAAGAGTTCCTTGGTCTTCTTCGACAGCGCCCCTTCCTGGTAGGTGAGGCTGTCCACCGAGAACACGCGCTTGATCACGCGGTTGTCCTCCGCGAGTATCCGTTCGTTCATCCTCGCCCGGAATTCATTGAACTCGTCGACACGCTTGCCCATCGGAATTCTCCAGCAATTCTTTTTTGGAACCTATCTTGAAGCGTCGCGAGCGAAGGCAGAGCGAGGCGCGGGAGGCGAGCAACCGGAGCGTACTCTTGGTGTACGTGAGGATTGCGAGCCGGACCGCAACGAAGCTATGCCGAGCGCAGCAGCTTCAAGTGCATCAAAGAATTGTACGACCTAGTGCTGATTGAATTAACCAAACAGCAAACTTCCCGGTCTTGTTCTCGATATCCATGGTGGGATTGAGCTCGACGACCTCCATGCCCACGAGCTTGTCGCTCTTGGCCACCACCTCGCACACGAGGTGCGATTCCCTGAAGTTGAGCCCGCCGGGCACCGGCGTGCCCACGCCCGGGGCCACCGAGGGGTCGGAGCCGTCCAGATCGTAGGAGAGGTGGATGCCGCCGGAGGCGCGGCCCAGTATCTCCATGGCCTCCTCCAGGCAGGCGGAGGCGCCGCGGGCGTCGATCTCGCTCATGGTGAACACCCGCACCCCCATCTCCTTCACCACCTTGGCTTCCTTGGCGTCCACCTGGCGCACGCCGAAGATCACCACGTGCTCGGGCTTCAGGGCCGGCGCCCGGCCGCTGATGCTGGTGAGTTCCTTGGGGCCGCGGCCGAGCAGCACCGAAAGCGGCATACCGTGGATGTTGCCCGAGGGGCTCGTGTCCGGCGTGTTCATGTCCGTGTGGGCGTCGCACCAGAAGATGCCGAGGTCCTTGCCGTGGCGGCGCAGGTGGCGGGCGATGCCCGTCACCGTGCCGATGGCCTGGGAATGGTCGCCGCCCAGCACCAGGGGGAACTCGCCGTGATCCATGGTGTTCTCGACCGCGCCCGCGAGGTCGCGGCAGACCTCGCTGATCACGCCGAGATAGCGCGCGTTCTTCTCGCCGATCTCCGCGGCTTCCATGGAGACCTGGCCGACGTTGTGCATCCCCTTGACCTCGTGGCCGAGCTTCTTGAGCGC
>DASUBN010000200.1:0-2685 GCA_035763245.1 Gammaproteobacteria bacterium
GTTCGCATCCGGTTTGTAGTTCATGGCGAGGAAGATGCCTGTGAGTATCTGGTTCACCAGCATCAGGAGGGCGATGGAGCCGAAGAAGTACCAGAAATTGAAGTTCTTGGGTGCATAGTACTGGGAGACATGTTTCTCCCAGAACTCCGTGAGCGGAAAGCGCTCGTCAATCCAGTCACGGAATCCCGCGAGCCAGCCGCCCAGGATGTCTATCAGGTCGCGCTTCTCGTTGCCGTTAGCCATCACGCAGCCCCCTGGTCTTCACCCACGCGGATGACCGCGTCGGAAACGTACTTGTACGGCGGCACCTGCAGGTTGAGCGGCGCCGGCACGCCCTTGAACACGCGGCCCGCCAGGTCATACTTGGAGCCATGGCAGGGACAGAAGAAGCCGCCTGGCCAGTCCATGCTCACGGATGGATCGCCGACCTGCGGCTTGTACAGCGGGGAACAGCCGAGGTGGGTACAGATGCCCACGACCACGAACAGCTCTGGTTTGATGGAACGGTATTCGTTCTTGCAGTAGGCGGGTTGCTGATCTTCCTTGGAATCGGGATCCCGCAGGAAGCCGTCGTTCTTCGCCAGAGCGCTGACGGCAGTCGTGCCGCGCTGCACCACCCAGGTGGGCTTGCCACGCCACTTGGCCTTGATCTGGCCGCCCGGCTCAATCTTGCTGGCGTCGATATCCACAGGACCGCCCAAGGCCTTAGCACGGGCACTCGGCTCCATGGAAGACACGAAGGGCACGGCGGCCATGACAGCGCCGACGGCCCCCACCACCACAGTGCTCACCGTGAGGAAGTGACGGCGGTTCTGGTCGATCTCTTCACTGCTCATTCAACCCATCTCCTGAGTCTGGATTTGGATCGCCCCCCTTTAGGATGGACCGCTTGGGGTCCGCGTCGGGGCGAAACGGGCGAAAGTCACACAAAATAACGGCGCATTATACACAGCGCCTTCCAGGCCTCGCCAGCGGGAAGACTGACGGGACGCGGCCCGCATGCTAGCGTATGCGCATGAAAGCCCTTGCAAAGATGGTGTTTTTCCTGTTCCAGGCCGCGGTGCTGGGACTGGCAGCGGCGTTCGTGGTGGTCTGGTTCAAGCCAGGTCTGTTGGCGTCCCACAGCCTCGGTAACCCGGGGACGGCGTCCTTCGCGTCGGCGGTGGCCGCGAGTTCCCCCTCGGTGGTGAACGTGCATAGCGCCCACCACGTGCGCCAAGCCTTGGGCAAACCCGCCAGCGCCCCTACCCAGGGCCTGCCGGAGGGCCAGTACGGTCTGCCCGCAGCTAGGCTGGAGAACAGCCTGGGATCAGGTGTGATCGTGACCGACGACGGCTATATCCTCACCAACTACCACGTCATCAAGGATGCCGAAGCGGTGCAGGTAGGCCTGCAAGACGGCCATAGCGCCCCGGCCCGGGTGGTAGGTGTAGACCCGGACACGGATCTGGCCCTGCTCAAGGTGGACATGACGGGTCTGAAACCCATCGAACTGGGTCGCTCCGATGACATCAAAGTGGGCGATGTGGTGCTCGCCATCGGTGACCCCTACGGTGTGGGCCAGACCGTGACCCAGGGCATCGTGAGTGCGCTCGGCCGCAGCCAGCTCGGGCTCTCCACATTCGAGAACTTCATCCAGACGGACGCCGCCATCAACCCGGGCAACTCCGGCGGTGCACTGGTGAACGTGCGCGGCCAGCTGGTGGGCGTGAGCACGGCCTATTTCTCCTCAAGCGGCGGCTCCAATGGCATCGGCTTCGCCATCCCCGTTAACTTAGCCCGTGGGGTAATGCAGCAGCTCATCGCCTACGGGCGGGTGCTGCGCGGCTGGATGGGCGTGGAACCCCAGGACATCACCCCTGAATTGGCTCAGGCCTTCCAACTCAAGGACACGAAGGGCTTCCTGGTAACGAGCGTCTCACCGGCGAGCCCGGCGGCGAAGGCAGGGCTCATGCCCGGGGACGTGATCAAGTCCATCGACGGTGCCAGGGTGGAGAACAGCCGCGATGCCTTGAACCGCATCGCCGCCAAGCCGCCGGGTACGACCGTCACCGTAGACGGCATACACAACGGCAAGAATTTCCGGGTCAGGATCACGGTGGCGGAACGCCCCGTATCGGCGAGTAGCTGATCCTTAATCGGGGACACGGCGGATCTTGGCGCCCAATTGACCCAGCTTCTCTTCGATGGTCTCGTAACCGCGATCGATGTGATAGATCCGTTCCACCACCGTCTCGCCTTGTGCCACGAGCCCGGCCAACACCAGGCTCGCGGAGGCGCGTAAGTCGGTCGCCATCACCGGTGCGCCGGTGAGCCGCTCCACGCCCTCACTGATGGTGGTGTTGCCCTCGAGGCGCAGGTCAGCGCCCATGCGCTGCATCTCCTGCACGTGCATGAACCGGTTCTCGAATACCGTCTCGGTGATAGTGCCGGTGCCCTCCGCCACCACGTTCAAGGCTGTGAACTGGGCCTGCATGTCCGTGGGGAAGGCGGGATAAGGGGCGGTCTTCACGGCCACGGCCTTCAGACGCCGGCCATGCATGTCCACCTCGATCCAATCCCGCCCCTTGGCGAGCTTGGCGCCGCTCTCCTCCAGCTTGGCCAGCACCGCGTCCAATAGCTCCGGTTGGGTCTCTTTCAGGCGCACACGGCCGCCCGTCATGGCCCCGGCACAGAGGTAGGTGC
>DASUBN010000201.1:0-6024 GCA_035763245.1 Gammaproteobacteria bacterium
CGAGAAATATTGGTCGTCCGGGCCCACCCGACGGTTTGCGACGAACGGGCCTATGCGGTCAGAACGGGATATCGTCGTCCTGGAAATCGCCGCCGCCCGCCGGTTCGCTGGCCATGGGGGCCCGGCTCGGCGCCTCGTCGCGCATGCTGCGGTCACCACCGCCCGCCCCGCTGCGGCCACCCAGCATCTGCATCTCGTCCACCATGATCTCGGTGACGTAGTGCTTCTGCCCTTCCTTCTCGTAGTCCCGGGTGCGCAGCCGGCCTTCGATGTAGATCTGGGAACCCTTGCGCACATACTCGCCCACGATTTCCGCCAGGCGGTTGTAGAAGGTCAGCCGGTGCCACTCGGTGCGCTCCTTCTTCTCGCCGGTCTGCTTGTCCTTCCAGGATTCGTTGGTGGCGGCCGTGAGGTTGACCACGGCGCCGCCCGACGGCATGTACTTGACCTCCGGGTCCTTGCCCACCGTCGCCACCAGGATCACCTTGTTCACGCCGCGTGCCATACCGTCTCTCCGTTAGAAGCCGCCCGGGAGCCGGGCTTGTCGCTTGATACAGGCATTCTACTTGGCGGGGGGGCGCAGCGGGAGGGCGCTCACCAGCCACAGGCAGGCCATCACGAGGCTGAAACCGAACCCGCCCATGAGGCCGAAGCGCCCCTGGCACCATCCGCCCAGCACCCCGCCCAGGAAGATGCCCAGGAACTGGGCGCTGGAATATACCCCCATGGCGGTGCCCTTGGCCTGGCGCGGCGCTAACCGCGAGATGAGCGAAGGCAAGGCCGCCTCGAGGAAATTGAAGGCGGTGAAGAACACCGTGACGGCCAGTGCCGGCAGCCACCATCCGCCGACCGGCAGCAGGAACCCAGCTTGCGCGACGGCGATGGCCGCCACGGCGCCCAGCAGGATGGGCCGCATGCGGCCGTGCCGCTCCGCCTGGATGATGAGCGGCACCATGATCAGCACCGAAACCACCAGCGCGGGCAGGTAGACACGCCATTCTGCCCCGCCGGATACCCCCGCGGCCTGGAATACCAGCGGGACGCCCAGGAAGGTGGCCGTGAGGATGGCATGCTGTGCCAGGATGCCGAAGTCCAGCCGGAGCAGCTCCGGGTCCCGCAGCACACGGCTAAGCAGCGCCGGCACCGCCTCGGAGTCCGCGTGTACCTCGCTCGAGGCGGGATCCGGCACGGCCACATAGAGCAACAACAAGGCGAGGCCGGCTAGCCCAGCCGTCAGCCAGAACATGCCCGGTACGCCGATCCAGCGGTCAATGACCGGGCCGGCAGCGAGCGCGGCCGCGAACGCGAGTCCGATCGTCATGCCGATGGCTGCCATGGCCTTGGTGCGGTGCTCTTCGCGGGTGAGGTCCGCCGCGAGCGCCAGCACCGCCGAACCCACGGCGCCCACGCCCTGCAGCAGCCGACCCAAGGCGATGCCGGCCACACTGTGGGCGAGCCCCGCGACGCCGCTGCCTAGAGCGAACACCAGGAGGCCGACGGCGATCACAGGCTTGCGGCCGAGGCGGTCTGAAGCCATGCCGAGCGGCATCTGGCAGAGTGCCTGGGCGAGACCGTAGATGCCGAGCGCGAACCCCACGCGCGCTGGGGTCGCATCCGGCAGACCGCGGGCATAGACCGCGAATACGGGATAGATCATGAACAGGCCGAACATGCGCAGGGCGAAGATGCCAGCCAGGGACAGGGCGGCACGGCGTTCGATGGTGGAGAGGCCGGATGCGGGCATGACGACTCGGTGATAGACGTGCGGTGGAGTGCCGGCGCGTCCGGCGGAGCGGCATTTTAACATCCCTGTCGAATGGCGTTTTGCGCCGAACAGGTCGCAAGGCGTACACTTAAATGTTCGCTTCCCCGGCCTTGAGGATCGTTCCCGCCCATGGCTCTCGACACCATCCGCGTCCGCGGCGCCCGCACCCACAACCTCGCCAACGTGGACGTGGACCTGCCGCGGGATAAGCTCATCGTCATCACCGGGCTCTCCGGCTCGGGCAAATCCTCCCTCGCCTTCGACACCATCTACGCCGAGGGTCAGCGCCGCTACGTGGAATCCCTGTCCGCCTACGCCCGCCAGTTCCTCTCCATGATGGAGAAGCCGGATGTGGACAGCATCGAGGGCCTGTCGCCGGCCATCTCCATCGAGCAGAAGTCCACCTCCCACAACCCGCGCTCCACCGTGGGCACGGTGACGGAGATCTATGACTACCTGCGCCTCTTGTTCGCCCGCGCCGGCATCCCGCGCTGCCCCGACCACAATATCGACCTCACCGCCCAGACCGTGAGCCAGATGGTGGACCAGGTACTGGCGCTGCCGGAGGACGCCAAGCTGCTCCTGCTCGCCCCGGTGGTGCACGAGCGCAAGGGCGAGCACGTGGAACTCATGGCGGAGCTGCGCGCCCAGGGCTTCGTGCGCGCCCGCATCGACGGCGACGTGGTGGAACTCGACCAGGCGCCCAAGTTGGACCTGCGTCGCAAGCACACCATCGAGGTGGTGGTGGACCGCTTCAAGGTACGGCCGGACGTGAACCTGCGCCTGGCGGAATCGTTTGAGACAGCGCTGAGGCTGGCGGACGGCATCGCCCACATCGCCTTCATGGACGAACCGAAGAAGCAGGAACTCACCTTCTCCTCCAAGTTCGCCTGCCCCATCTGCGGCTACTCCATCTCGGAGCTGGAGCCGCGGCTGTTTTCCTTCAACAACCCGGTGGGCGCCTGCCCGAGATGCGATGGCCTGGGCGTACGCCAATTCTTCGACCCGGCCCGGGTCGTGACCCAGCCGCACCTTTCGCTCGCTGGCGGCGCGGTGCGCGGCTGGGACCGGCGTAACGCCTATTACTTCCAGCTCATCCAGAGCCTCGCCAAGTACTACAAGTTCGACATCGAGAAGCCTTTCGAGGAACTCCCGGAGAAAGTCCGCAAGCTGATCCTGTTCGGCAGCGGCGACGAGGTCATCCCCTTCACCTATGCCAACGAACGGGGCGGCAAGAGCACTCGGCGCCATGCCTTCGAGGGGGTGATCCCCAACATGGAACGCCGCTACCGGGAAACCGAGTCCCTGATGGTGCGGGAGGAGCTGGCCAAGTTCCTGAGCGCCCGCCCCTGTCCGGACTGCGGCGGCACGCGTTTGAAACGCGAGGCCCGCAACGTGTTCGTGGCGGGCGACAGCCTGCCGGCCATCACCAACCGCTCCGTGGGCGACACTCTCAAGTTCTTCGACACCTTGGACCTCCCGGGCCGGCGCGGCGAGATCGCCGCCAAGATCGTCAAGGAGATCCGGGCGCGGGTCTCGTTCCTGGTGAACGTGGGCCTGGATTACCTCACCCTCGATCGCAGCGCCGAGACCCTCTCGGGCGGCGAAGCCCAACGCATCCGGCTCGCGAGCCAGATCGGATCGGGATTGGTCGGCGTCATGTACATCCTGGACGAGCCCTCCATTGGTCTGCACCAGCGGGACAACGACCGACTGCTCAAGACCCTGACCCGCCTGCGGGACATTGGCAACACCGTGATCGTGGTGGAGCACGACGAGGATGCCATCAAGAGCGCCGACCACGTGGTGGACATGGGCCCCGGCGCCGGCGTGCACGGCGGCAAGGTGGTGGCCGAGGGCACGCCCGCGGAGATCGCCGCAGATTCCGCCTCGCTCACCGGACAGTATCTCTCCGGCCGACGCAGTATCGCCGTCCCGGAGCGGCGGCTCACCCCCGACAAGAAACGGCAGCTGCGCATCAAGAAGGCGCGGGGCAACAACCTCAAGGGCATAGACGTGGAGATCCCGCTCGGTCTCATGACCTGCGTCACGGGTGTCTCGGGCTCCGGCAAGTCCACCCTCATCAACGACACCCTGTACCGCTTCGCCGCGCGGCGCCTCAACGACGCCTCGGAGGAAGCGGCCCCCTGCGACGGCATCGACGGCCTCGAGCAGATCGACAAGGTCATCGACATCGACCAGTCACCCATCGGCCGGACGCCCCGTTCCAACCCGGCCACCTACACCGGGCTCTTCACCCCCATCCGCGAGCTCTTCGCCGAGACCCCGGAAGCCCGCTCCCGCGGCTACAACCCCGGGCGTTTCAGCTTCAACGTGAAGGGCGGGCGCTGTGAGGCCTGCCAGGGCGACGGCGTGATCAAGGTGGAGATGCACTTCCTGCCGGACATCTACGTGGCCTGCGACGTGTGCAAGGGCAAACGCTACAACCGCGAGACCCTCGACATCCGCTACAAGGGCAAGAACATCAGCGAAGTGCTGGAGATGACGGTAGAGGACGCCCTGGAGTTCTTCAGCGCCGTGCCCACCGTGGCCCACAAGCTTCAGACCCTCACCGCCGTGGGCCTCACCTATGTGCGCCTGGGTCAGAACGCCACCACCCTCTCGGGCGGCGAGGCCCAGCGCGTGAAGCTGGCGCGGGAGCTTTCCAAGCGCGACACCGGCAGCACCCTCTATATATTGGACGAGCCCACCACCGGTCTGCACTTCCACGACATCGATCAACTCCTGGGCGTGCTGCGCCAGCTCCGGGACGGGGGTAGCACCGTGGTGGTGATCGAGCACAACCTCGACGTCATCAAGACAGCGGACTGGATCATCGACCTCGGCCCCGAGGGCGGCGGCGGTGGCGGCACGGTGGTGGTCACTGGCACACCGGAGGAAGTCGCGGCCCATGCCGGCTCCTACACCGGCAGCTTCCTGAAACCGGTCCTGGGCCTGAGCGCCAAGCCGCGCAGCCGCGCCGCCAGCAGCGGGCGCCGGTGAGATGGAAGCCCGGGCCACCGGACTCGGCAGCGCCATCTGCGTGCTCGGCATGCACCGCAGCGGCACGAGCAGCCTTACCGGCCTCCTGGAGGACGCGGGCGTCTACCTCGGCGAGGTTTCAAAGAAGAACCCCCACAATCTGAAGGGGAACCAGGAAAGCCTGCGCGTCATGCATCTGCACAATGCCGTGCTGGAATCCAACGGTGGCAGCTGGGACCGGCCGCCGGCGAGCCTCGTGGTCTGGAGCGAGGAGCAGAAGGCGGAGTTGCGCACCATCCTGCAGGAATACTCGGGACACCCACGTTGGGCTTTCAAAGACCCCCGCACGCTCTTCACTCTGCCCGCTTGGCAGGAAGCCCTGCCCGATCTTGCCTACATCGGCACCTTCCGCCACCCCGGCGCCGTGGCGCAGTCCTTGCATCGACGCGGCAAGATGCCGCCGGAGCAGGGTTTCGAGCTCTGGCGGCGCTACAACGCCCGGCTACTGGAAGAACATGCCCGCCATGGCTTCGACATCCTGTGCTTCGACCTCACGCCGCACGCCTACATCGCCGCGGTGCACAAGGCCTTCAGCCGCCTGGGGCTGGATCCCTCTCACACCAGCCTCGCCTTCTTCGAAGAGAGCCTGCGCAACACCGACATCGACCCCATGTTCGCTGCGCTGCCCGCGGAAGTGATGCGCATGTATGAGACCTTGTGCGGGATGGCGGCCTGATGGGCCTCCTCGCGAGGCTGCTCGGCCGGCCCAAGCTCTCGGTCATCGTCATCGTCTACGACATGGCGCGGGAAGCCCCACGCACCCTGAAATCCCTTGGCGTGCCCTACCAGACCGGAATCGCCGCAAACGACTACGAAGTGATCGTAGTGGATAACGGCTCCCCCAGGCCCCTGGGTGAAGGGGCGGTACGCGCTTACGGGCCGAACTTCCGTTACGTCTATATCAAGGATGCCCAGAAGTCGCCGGCAGCGGCCATCAACTACGGTGTCGCAGTGAGCGCAGGCGAGGTGGTGGGCATCTGTATTGACGGCGCGCGGATCGCTTCTCCTGGGCTGCTCGCCATCGCGCTTAAGGGCTTCTATCTCTACCACGATCCTATCGTCGCCACCTTGGGCTGGCACCTCGGCCCTGAGCTGCAGCAGAAATCGGTGCTCAAAGGCTACGATCAGAAGACTGAAGACGAATTACTGGAGAGCATCCGCTGGCCCGAAGATGGCTACCGGCTCTTCGAGATCTCGGTGCTGGCGGCTTCTTCCTA
>DASUBN010000202.1:0-2231 GCA_035763245.1 Gammaproteobacteria bacterium
CGCGGCCTGTGGGTGATGGACGACGTGGCTTCCTTGCGCCAGGTGGCGGACGCCAGGACCGACGCGCCGATCCTGTTCAGGCCGGCGGTGGCGGTGCGCGTGCGGCGTAACGAAAACAAGGATACGCCGCTGCCGCCGGAAGAGCCGGCCGGCCAGAACCCGCCGGAAGGGGCGATCATAGATTACTGGCTGCCCAAAGACGTCGATGGTCCGGTGAAACTGGAGATAGACGATGCCGCCGGCAGGACCGTGCGCCGTTATGCCAGCGACGCGCCCCAGACCAAGCTGGAGACGGACCTCTACTTCAACTCCGCCTGGCTCTCGCCCCCGGAGAAGCTGCCGGCGGAAGCAGGCGGTCACCGCTTCGTATGGGACCTGCGTTATCCGCGGCCGCTAGCTCTTAACTATGACTACTCCATCGCCGCGGTCTATGGCCGGGGCGGCGAGGTGCTGCCCGATGGGCCGCTGGTACTGCCGGGCCGTTACACGGTGAAGCTCACCGCCGGGGGCAGGACCTACAGCCAGCCCCTCGAGGTGACGCTGGACCCGCGCGTGTCGGCCAAGGACGCCAAGACCGCGCTGCCGGCGCAACTCAAGTTCGCGGATGAGATCGGTGAGTCCATGCGCCAGAGCTACACGGCCCATGAAGAAGTTGCCGAGCTACGGGCAGATGTCGCCAAACTCAAGCCGCAGCTCGCCGGCGCTTCCGATGCGGCCCTGGCCCAGTCGCTGGCGGCGTTCGACGCCAAGGCCGAGGAACTGGAGAGCAAGGCGAAGGACCGGAAGAACCTGCGCGCCATCAACGGCGGTCTCGCGGGTCTCGCTTCCGAGATCGGCGACAGCGACCGGTCGCCGCCCGCCCAGTACCGCGAGGCTTATGAGGTCTACGCGGCCAGCCTGAAGGAAGCGCTCAAGCAGTGGAGCGAATTACGCGGCACCGACTTGCCGAAGCTCGACGCCGCGCTCAAGGCCCGCGGCTTCGCGCCGCTCGAGGCGAAGGGTCCGTGACGCTCGCCGCCGAGATCGTCACCGGTCTCGTGGCGCTCCTGCACCTCTATTTCCTGGTGCTGGAGATGTTCCTCTGGACCAAGCCCTACGGGCGGCGCGTGTTCGGGCTCACGCCCGAATTCGCGGCGGCTTCCCGCGCCCTCGCCGCCAACCAGGGCCTCTACAACGGCTTCCTGGCGGCGGGGCTCGCCTGGGGACTCGCCACCGCGGACCGGCCGGTGATGATCTTCTTCCTGGGCTGCGTGGTGGCGGCGGGGATATTCGGCGGCTTCACCGCCAGCCGCAAGATACTGGCTGTGCAGGCGCTTCCTGGGGCGATAGCCCTGGGCCTGAACTTGGCGCTCTAGAAGGCAGGGATTTGGTGGGCGGTACAGGGCTTGAACCTGTGACCTCGGCCGTGTGAAAGCCGCGCTCTACCAGCTGAGCTAACCGCCCTTGGGAGGGAGCGCATTGTACGGATCAGGGGGGTAGGGGGTCAATGCGAGCGGCCGGGACTGATAATCCACATCCACACCCCTTTCTTGTCCCTTGATGGCACTGGGGATTCCAGGATCATCCACAGGCCACTCGGCGCAATCCGGGCCTATCGTCAGGTGCCATGCAGGGCTCTGTGGGCAAATTGTGGATAAGTCCGGCCGCGAGGCGTCGCGGTGGGGAGCGGCGGTTCGAATGGATAGAATGCGCTGCCGGATGCTGTGCCCAACGAATCCATCCAGAAGGTGAGATGTGCCGAGAGACCTAGCCTTGCTGCCGCTCAGATCCTCCTGGAAAGACACCGCTCCATACCTGGCCGCCGCCCTGATGGGCTTGGCGGTGCAGGGGAGCGCTTGGGCGGCTCCCGCCGCCGCGACGGCCCCATTGCTACCCCCGGGCACCCCCACACCCGGCCAGGTGCAGTCGACCCTGCCCACGGTCCCCGCGGCACCCCAGCCCAGCACCCACGCGCCTCAGGCCAGCACCCCGAGCGTGAGCACCACCCAGGTGCCGGAAGGGGGGCCGACAGTGGTGGTGCAGCATTTCGAGATTACCGGCAACAACGTCTTCGGGGAGGCGGTGCTGCAGGAGCAGGTGGCGCCTTGGCTCAACAAGCCGGTCACGCTCGCGGACCTCTACCGGGCGGCGGATATGGGCAGGGGATTCGGTATGTGTTCAATGGTCTGAATGCGTTGAAGCCGGACATGATTACGGAGGCGACGAAGAATGCGCGCGCTTCGGCGGAGCGG
>DASUBN010000203.1:0-2987 GCA_035763245.1 Gammaproteobacteria bacterium
GAGGGCGCCCGTCGCGGGCGCCTCGTCTTCGACCGTGGCACCGTGCAAACCCCAGCCTTCATGCCCGTCGGCACCTATGGCACGGTCAAGGCCATGACGCCGGAGGAGCTGAAGGAAGTCGGCGCCGAGATCATCCTCGGCAACACCTTCCACCTGATGCTGCGCCCGGGCACGGCGATCATCCGGGCCCACGGCGACCTGCACGGCTTCATGCACTGGGAGGGACCGATACTCACCGATTCCGGCGGCTTCCAGGTGTGGAGCCTCGCTGAGCTGCGCAAGATCAGCGAGGAGGGGGTGAGCTTCCAGTCGCCGGTGAACGGCGACAAGGTATTCCTGAGCCCGGAGGATTCCATCCGGGTGCAGCACGAACTCGGCTCCGATATCCACATGGTGTTCGACGAGTGCACGCCTTATCCCGCCACTCCCGAGACGGCCCGGGCTTCCATGGAGTTGTCGCTGCGCTGGGCACGTCGCTGCCGCGCGGCCCATGGCGACCACCCTGCCGCGCTCTTCGGCATCGTGCAGGGCGGGATGTACGCGGAGCTGCGCCTTGAGTCCCTGGCGGGCCTGAAGGAGATCGGTTTCGACGGCTATGCCCTGGGCGGCCTGTCGGTGGGGGAGAGGGAAGACGAGCGTCTGGCGGTGCTGGATGCGGTGGCCCACGAGCTCCCCCGGGACCGGCCCCGCTATCTCATGGGGGTGGGCACGCCTCTGGACCTGGTGCAGGCGGTGGGTCGGGGCATGGACATGTTCGATTGTGTGCTCCCCACCCGCAACGCCCGCAACGGCCACCTCTATACGAGCGAGGGGGTGGTGCGCATCCGCAACAGCGCCTACCAGGACGACACCCGGCCCCTGGACCCGGATTGCGATTGCTACACCTGCCGTAACTACAGCCGGGCCTATCTGCGGCACCTGGACAAATGCGGCGAGATGCTGGGCCCTAGGCTCGCCACCATCCATAACCTCCATTACTACCAGGCCCTGATGCGCGAGATGCGCCTGGCCATCGAAGCGGGCCATTTCGAGGCCTGGGCCCGGGATTTCGAGGCCTGCCGGCATAACAGCCCGGAGGGCGCGAGCTGAGCCGCCGAGGCCCCTTCCACCCCCGGGACGTTGTAGAATCCGCCTTCTTTATATATGTGCCGGGCCTTGAGGCCCGGTTTCGTTTGACCAAAACGGGAATCCCATGAACTTCTTCATCCAGGACGCCCAGGCCGCCGCCGGCGTCGCCCCCCAGGGCAACGATTTCATGTCCACCTTGTTCTTCATGGCCATCCTCTTCGGCGGGCTGTGGTTCTTCATGATCCGCCCCCAGCAGAAGCGCCAGAAGGAGCACCAGGCCCTGCTCGGCAACCTCGGCAAGGGCGACGAGGTGGTGACCAGCGGCGGCGTCCTCGGCCGGGTGAAGGAAGTGAACGACCAGTTCGTGACCCTCGAGATCGCCAAGGGCGTGGAGATCCACCTGCAGAAGCAGGCCGTGAGCGCCGTGTTGCCCAAGGGCACCCTCAAGAACCTCTGATAACGGAACCCCCATGTCCACGATCAACCGCTATCCCCTCTGGAAGAACCTGCTGGTGGTGCTGATCACCGCCGCCGGCCTCCTGCTCGCGCTCCCCAACCTCTACGGCGACGATCCGGCGGTGCAGGTCTCGGCCACCAACGCCAAGGTGGACCAGGGCACGCTGCAGCAGGTGGAGGACGCGCTCAAGGCCGCGAAGCTGGACTACAAGTCCGGCGACGTGGAGGACGCGAGGGTGCTGGTGCGCTTTGCGGACACCGACACCCAGCTGAAGGCCCTGGATGCGGTCAAGCAGGCGCTCGGCACCAATTACAACGTGGCGCTGAACCTCGCGCCGCGCACGCCGAAGTGGATGGAGGACCTCGGCATGCGTCCCATGTCCAAGGGCCTGGACCTGCAGGGCGGGGTGCACTTCCAGCTGCAGGTGGATCTCAACGCCGCGGCCCAGACCAAGCTGCAGCGCGACATGAACGACATCCGCACCGCCATGCGCGAGAAGCTGATCCGCTACGAGGACGTGTCGCTGAGCGGCAACGCCATCACGCTGCAGCTCAACAGCGCGGATGACGCGGACAAGGCCAGGAAGCTCCTGGCGGACCAGTATTCCGATCTCACCGTGGCCAACGGCAGCCAGCCCAACAGCCTCACGGCCGGGCTCACCGACAAGGACATCCAGGCCCTGCGCCAGTCGGCGGTGGAGCAGAACATCACCACCCTGCGCAACCGCGTGAACGAGCTCGGCGTGGCCGAGCCCATCGTGCAGCAGCAGGGCGCCACCAGCATCGTGGTGGAGCTGCCGGGCGTGCAGGACACGGCCCGCGCCAAGGAGATCCTGGGCGCCACGGCGACCCTGGAGTTCCGCCTGGTTGACCCGACCGGCGACGCGCTCGAGGCGCAGCAGACCGGGCACGTGCCGCTGGACGACCAGCTCTTCACCATGAAGGACACCAACGCCCCGGTGCTGCTGAAACGCGACGTGATCGTGAGCGGCGAGCAGCTCATCAACGCGACCTCGGGCTTCGACCAGGAATCCGGCACCCCGGACGTGAGCGTGACGCTCAACTCCGCCGGCGCCAGCAAGATGGGCGACACCACGCGTCAGAACCTGGGCAAGCCCATGGCGGTGCTGTTCATCGAGACCAAGGCCGAGACCACCCAGGTGAACGGCCAGGCCGTGACCACCCACAAGAAGCAGTACTCGGTCATCAACGTGGCGACGATCCGCGGCATCTTCAGCAGCCGCTTCCAGATCACCGGACTCAACCAGCAGGAAGCCCAGAACCTGGCGCTCTTGCTGCGCGCGGGTTCGCTGGCGGCGCCCATGGACATCATCGAGGAGCGCACCGTGGGCCCGAGCCTCGGTGCCGAGAACATCCGCCAGGGCTTCTACGCCGCGCTGCTGGGCTTCGCCCTGGTGGTGGTATTCATGGGCCTCTACTACACGGCCTTCGGCGTGATCGCC
>DASUBN010000204.1:0-2891 GCA_035763245.1 Gammaproteobacteria bacterium
ACCCACCACCTGGCTCTTGAGCCCCGTCTTGATGCGCCGGCGCACGTACTGGTCGAAGAGGAACTTGGAGTAGCCGTACATGTTGAGCGGCGCCTCGTAGGCCCGCTCCTCCTTGAACGTCTTGCCGCCGCCGTAGACCGAGGCGGAGCTGGCATAGATGAAGGGGATGTTGCGGGTCTGGCAGTAGTCGAGCAGCGCCTTGGAGTAGTCGTAGTTGGCGGCCATCATGTACTGGCCGTTCCACTCGGTGGTGTCGGAGCAGGCGCCGTTGTGGAACACCGCCTCCACCGGCCCGAAGCTGTGGTTGCCCTGGAGCTGCTGCAGGAAGGCATCCTTGTCCCGGTAGTCGGCGATCTCCGCCTCCACCATGTTCGCGAACTTGGTGCCGTCCTTGAGGTCGTCCACCACGATGATGTCGCTGTGGCCGAGCTTGTTCAGGGCCAGCACCAGGTTGCTGCCCACGAAGCCGGCGCCGCCGGTGACGATGATCATGGCTTCTCTCTTTTCGAGTAGATCACGATGTACTTATAGAATACCCCGTTGGCTTCCGAGACGGAGATCAGCAGCCCCCGCCAGCCGTCCAGCACCCCGAGGCGCAGCAGGTAGCTGCGGATGAAGGCCCAGAAGGTCTTGAGGAAGATGATGGCCGGGGGATAGGTGCGGTCCGACTCGCCGGCCTTGAGCATGGTGTAGCGGTGCATCTTCACCAGGAAGTCGCCGGCGTCGCGCATGGCGGTGTGCTTCAGGGTGCCCTTGAGCCGCTCCGCCCGCTCGCCGGACTTCAATTCCACCTTCTCGTGCACCACGGCGTCGGTGAAACGGTGTGTGCCCCGGTGGTAGAGCCGGGTGAGCCACTGGCTGCCCCAGCCCGCGTGGCGCACCCGCTTGCCCAGCAGCCAGTTCTGGCGCTCGAGGTCGTAGGCCTGGGCGGTGTCGACCAGGGCGAGCGAGTCGAGGTGAGCCAGCAGCGCCGCGTCTGGCACCTCGTCGGCGTCTATCGAGAAGATCCAGTCGTGCTCGGCGAGGGCCGCGGCAGCGTTGCGTGTGGCCCCGAAGCCCTTGAACTCGCCTTTATGGATGCGCACGTTGGGATAGCGCCCGGCGATCTCCAGGGTCCGGTCCTTGGAGCCGTTGTCGTAGATGACCACTTCCGCGAAGCCCTTCAGGGCATCCAAGGTCGCGGCGAGCGAGACCTCGGCGTCGCGCACCATCAACACAGCTGACATGCGCGCAAGCGAGGACAAGGGTTCCGCCTCCGCTAGGGGATCAGGGGACCAGCTTATATTCCGCCCCGCAGTAGGGGCACTTGGCCTCGCCCGTCGCTTCGATGGGCAGGAACACCCGGGGATGGGAGTCCCATTGCCGCATGCCGTTCATGGGGCAGTGCAGGGGCAGGTCCTTGCGCGTCACCTGGTAGCTCCTCTGGGCGTTCGGGGTCAGGATCCCCTCTTGGGTCTGCTCTCCATCCAGGGTTTCAGCGGCGGTCACGGCGGCCTCGGGACTCTATATAGATGAGGCGGCGAGTATACCAAGCCCGCGGCGCGAGCCGCGGGCGCACGTGCAGGGGCTTGAAGCACAGCTTCAAGCGGGCGCGAGGACGCGCGCCTTGGACCACGAGCGGCACAGGGTTGTGCCGCGAGGGGCTAGGGCGGTGTTCCCCGCGCAGCACCGAAGCGAAGCGGGGAACCCGCTAAGCTAGCGGCTGCCCCTGGAATCCTTCCCCACTCCCGAATCTGTTCGCATTCATCTGGCCGCGCTGAGCGCAGCGGCCGGGGTCTCTCCCAGCACCTCGGCCCAGAGGGCGCGCACCTTGCCCCGGGCCGGTTCCGCTTCCGCAGGTGGGATGCGGCCGGGCTTGCCCTCCAGGGTCAGGCGGTGCACGCGGCGCCGGAAGTCCCGGTAGGTGTCGGCGAGTAAGGTGCCGGTCGCAGCCGGGATCACCCCCACCGCCACGAGCCCTTCCAGGTTGCGGATGTTGTCGGTCCAGTCCAGGAGCTCCGGGTGCTCATGGGCATAGGCGAGCACCCAGTACTGCACCAGGAACTCCATGTCCGTGAGGCCGCCCGGGTCCTGCTTGAGGTCGAAGTCGGCGCCGGCATGGGTCTGTTCCTGGCGCATGCGGGCGCGCATGGCGGCGATGTCGTGCTTGAGGCGCAGCGCTTCCCGCTGCCGCGACAGCACCGAACGGCGCACCTGGTTGAAGGTCTCGGCCACCTCGGGACTGCCCGCCACCGGCCGCGCGCGCAACAGCGCCTGGTGCTCCCAGGTCCAGGCCTGCTGCTCCTGGTACTGGGCGAAGCCGTCGATGGAGCTCACGATCAACCCCGCCCCCCCGCTGGGACGCAGCCGCGTGTCCACCTGATAGAGCACGCCGGAGGTGGTGGGTATGGAGAGGATGTTGATGACCCGCTGTGCCAGGCGGGTGAAGAACTCGATGTTGTCCAGCACCTTGGGACCGTTGGTCTGCTGCTCGGCGCTGCGGCTGTCGTGCAGGAACACGAGGTCCAGGTCCGAGCCGTAACCCAGCTCCCAGCCGCCCAGCTTGCCGTAGGCGACCACGGCGAAGCGCGCGTCCCTGAGGCGCCCGTGCTCGATGCACTGGGGCCGGCCATGGCGCTTCACCAGCTGATTCCAGGCGATCTCCAGGGCCTTCTGGATCACCTGCTCCGCCGTCCAGGTGAGGAAGTCGCTCACCTTCATGAGCGGCGCGTTGCCGGCGAGGTCCGCCGCCGCCACGTGCACCACCGCGCCCTGCTGGAACTGGCGCAGGGCGTCCATCTGCATCTCGAGGTCGTCGGGGGCGATGCCCGTCAGCATGGTCTCCAGTTCCGCGTGCAGGGAGTCCTGGGAGGGGAACTCCTTGAAGATGCGCGGATCGATGAGCTCGTCCA